>NZ_JADCKK010000030.1:0-29898 GCF_014982935.1 Anaerotignum lactatifermentans
GTTCTTTTGAAGTCTTCGTCATAGCGAATACCTTTGCTGTTTGTTGACATGTAAATACCTCCTTTTGGTGTCTACTTTATTGTAATAGATAGTTACTTTATGTGTCCACTTTTTTAATATAGATCCAATTCTTTGAAAAATAAGTGTAATGAACAAGGGTTCAAAAAATACTGTTATGAGTTTTTTCAGATGATCGCAAAACGAATGGTTCTCTACGAAGAAATCATTAACGAGGATGGGAAGAAAGAATATATTGCTCAGAAGATTAGAATATCAAGGCAAGATACCTATGCTGTAAATGCATATCAAAATGCAAAGCGAGCATATATTTCTTTTCAGGAAATGAATTATGAGGAGGATGATAAAAATAAAGTTTGTATGAAAATATTTGAGAATATTTTAAATATGGTACATTGGATGATGATGGTCAGAGAAATGCGTTTTCCTGTGAATCGTGGAAAAATAGATATGATATGTAGTAGGTAAATGAAAAAAGCTGTGAATCTTATATATTCACAGCTTTTATGTCATCTTATCGATTATTGTCGAAAAATATATTATGATTTTTCTCTGTTTTCATATTGAAAATCATGTGTATGTTAAGAGAAAATATGTCATTTAGTTATAATACTATATGTAAATAGAAAAGAATATGATAAAACAGAGTTAGCAATGGCTAATTTTTGGAGGAGGTCATTTATGGATATTAAACAGCTTGAATTTTTCGTGATTGCTTGCGAGAGAGGAAGTTTATCTCGCGCTGCTGCATGTATGTATACATCTCAACCAAATGTAAGCAAAACGATTACAGCATTGGAACGTGAACTGGGCAGACCATTGCTGAAAAGAACAGGAAAGGGCGTTGTTCCGACGGTATATGGGGAAATGGTTTTGGAATATGCAAGAATGGTATTAAAGGCTACGGCAACGATTTCTTCCTTGGCGGTTCCAGAGGGTAAAAACAGTATTCGTATTTCAACGTATCCCAGTAACATGATTGCACGATTATTGGTAGATTTTTATAAAAAATTTGGCGATACATATACTATTGAACATCACGAGGGTTCGGTGGAAGAAATTGCGGATCAGGTGCATCAAGGTATATCAGAAATTGGCATTGTTTACGTGGCACAACGCCAGGTACAGACATTTCAACATATATTGTCACATAAAAATTTGATCTTTGTTCCGTTGAAGTCAAAAAAAATCTGCTTGTATGTCGGAAAATATCATCCTTTATATCATGAGGAAAGCGTTGATTTTTCTGATTTGCCAAAGTTAAGATTTGTTCGTGGTGTTAGAGATTTCTTTTCTATGGAGCATCATTTGGAAAGTGTAAGTATGGGTATTATCGACACAAAAAATTTACATCATAGCGTATATACAAACAGTGACCATTTATATACTGACCTGTTATTATATACAGATGTTTGTAGTCTTGGTCTGGATTTTATGCATGAACCTTATGAACAATATGATATTAAATCATTGCCGATTAATGGATGTGAACCCTTTTTACAGATTGGGTATATCAGAGATCCGGAACGGGTACTTTCTGAGCAGTCTGTGTGGATTATCGAAAATTTCGAAAAGATGTTATAACGATTTGTTATAGTTAGATATGAAAATTTACCCACTGGTAAGCAATAACTAACTCCGATATAATATGTTTCGAAAACAATTACAGGGAGGTAGTATAACAAATGAAAAAGAAAATTATTGCAATCATTCTTGGATGTGTTACAGCATTTGGGGTATTGAGTGGTTGCGGACAAGGGGTTGAAACAAGTAGTACAAGCAGTGAAAATACCAATAATGAATTGGTTTTTGTAAACTACAGAGATATTCGTGATTTGAACCCCCATCTATATGCTGGAGAAATGTATGCCCAGAGCATGCTTTATGATACATTGGTCAGCATTACAGATGATGGTTACGAAGGATGCTTAGCAGAAAGTTGGACCATAAGCGAAGATGGCAGAATATATACCTTTAAGATTCGAGAAGGGGTTACTTTTTCCGATGGTGCTGTGTGTGATGCTAATGCGATCTTAGCGAATTTCAATGCGATCATTGAAAACAAAGAAAGACATACTTGGCTGGAAATGATGAATTTATTGGTTGGAGTATCTGCTCCGGATGAAAATACGTTTGTTATTGAATTAAGTGAGCCATATTACCCTATGTTGACAGAATTGGGTTGCATTCGACCTTTTGCAATGATTTCCCCTAATTGCATGATCAACGGCAGTACAAAAGACGGTGTGAATGGCTATATTGGTACAGGTCCTTATGTGTTGACAGATTTTGTGACAGACGAGTATGCGGTGTTTGAACGGAATGAAAATTACTGGGGCGAGCTACCTGCAATTGAAAAAATAACAGTAAAAGTAATTCCAGACAATCAGACACGTATCATGGCTTTGGAATCTGGCGAAATCGATTTGATTTTTGGTAAGAATATGCTGGATGCAGATGCCATTAGTCAGTATGTGGACAGTGAAAAATTTTCTGTTTCTTTGTCTGAACCAACTTCTACAAGACATATCGTACTGAATACGACCAACGATATTTTGAGTGATACAACAGTAAGACAGGCTTTGCAGTACGCCACAAATAGACAGGCTATTTCTGATGGTATTTTCTATGGATTGGAAGAACCTGCAGATACTTTGTATGCAAAAACAGTACCTTATTGCGATGTAGAATTGACTCCTTATGAATATAATGCGGATACAGCCGCACAGATGCTGGATGAAGCTGGCTGGACTATGGGAAGTGACGGCATTCGTCAAAAAGATGGAAAGAAGCTGGAATTGGAATTGCTGTACAACAGTGATAGTGTAACAGAAAAAACCATTGCGGAATATCTGCAGAGTGAATACTTGAAATTGGGTATTTCTATCAATATTCATGGAGAGGAAGAGCAATCTTATCGTGACAGCATGAAAGCGGGTAATTTTGATATGGTGTTCAATATTTGCTGGGGTATGCCTTATGATCCACAGTCATCTCTTGCAGCGATGCGTGCACCGGTATATGGGGACTACGCTGCACAGTTGGGCTTAGCGGATAAAGCTGAGATTGATGCGGCAATTACAGAAATTCTTACAACAACGGATGAAACAGAACGCCAGGAACTTTATAGCTTTGTTCTTACACGTTTGCATGAAGATGCAGTTTATATTCCGCTGACATATGAATGCAACAAGGCACTTTATACATCTGATTTGCAGGGTGTACATTTCGGTACAGATCAGTACGATGTTCCTTTTGCGGATATGTATTTCCAGTAAAAAGAACAGCGAAGAGCCGCTTCTAATAAAGAAGCGGTTCTTTTCTTGAAAATATCTTGAAAGGAGAATGAGGATGCGTAGATATATAATTCGAAGAATTTTGTTGGCGATCCCGCTGCTATTGGCAATTTCTTTTGTATGCTTTATGTTTATTAACTTGATTCCTTCAAATCCGGCGGAGGTAGCTCTTCGTGTACAGCAAATGCCGGTTATCACCGATGCAGCCATTGCAGAAATGGAAGAGATGCTTGGATTAAATAAACCATTTCTGGTACGATATTTTGATTGGGTGATAGGATGCCTGCAAGGGGATTTTGGTATTAGTTATGTGAACCCTGCACGAACGGTAGCAGGTGAGATTCTTAGGTCATTACCTGCAACATTGGAACTCGCCGGAGCTTCCTTTGTGATCGTATTGGTTCTAAGTATTCCTATTGGCTTTCTTTGCGCAGTATATAAAGATGGATGGTTTGACAGAATCATGCGCGGAACAGTATTTGTTTCCACAGCAATGCCTCCTTATTGGGTTGGCTTATTGCTGATGTGGGGTATTGGTGTAAAGTTAGGCTGGCTTCCCACAAATGGAAGCGGTTCATGGAGGCATTTGATTTTGCCTGCTTTTACAGTAGCGTTAAGTTATATCTCCACTTATATTCGATTGATTCGTAATAATATGCTGGAAAATATGAAACAGGATTATGTTTTATATGCCAATGTAAGAGGATTGCCGCAAAAAGCAATTTGGGTAAAACATGTTTTGAAGAACTCCATGCATACTTGTATTGTAGCCATGGGGATGAGTATTCCTCAGCTGATTTCGGGTACCATTGTGGTTGAAAATGTTTTTTCTTGGCCGGGACTAGGAACATTATGTATCAGCTCGATTTTTAATCGTGATTATCCGGTAATTCAGACATATGTACTGCTTATTGGTGTCCTTTTTGTGGTGTTCAATTTGCTTTTTGATATACTGCAAACTGTATCAGATCCAAGATTACGAAAGGAGGACTAAAAAGTGACGAAACGTTTTTTGCAAAATCGTGCAGCAGTTTTTACGAGTGCGCTGCTCCTTGTTGTTGCGTGTATTGGAATTTTTGCGCCGATTATAGCGCCTAATGACCCTTATGAAACAAATATTATCAATAAATTTGCTGAATATAGCTTGCAATATCCATTAGGAACCGATCAATTGGGAAGATGTGTGCTATCTAGAATGATTTATGGTATCCGCCCTACGTTGGGTCTCGCTACACTTACCATGTTAGGGACCATAGGCATTGGTGCTTTGCTGGGAATTATGGCAGGGTATTTTCGTGGAATCGTGGAAGAAGTAATCATGCGAGTGGTAGACGTGATGCTTTCTTTTCCCAGCCAAATTATGGTATTTGCCGTTGTAGCTTTATTGGGTATCAATGTACAGAATGTAATTATAGCAAATGTTTTTATCAAGTGGGCTTGGTATGCCAGAATGATTCGAACGGGTGTTTTACAGTACCGTGATAGAAATTTTGTTCAGTTCTCAAGATGTGTAGGCATGCCAGAACGGTTTATTTTATTCCGTCATTTATTGCCCTCTATCACTTCTGATCTGGTGGTGTTAGCATCATTGGATATTGGTTGGGCTATCATCAATATTTCTACACTTTCCTTCTTGGGGCTTGGTGTACAGGCACCGACACCAGAGTGGGGAGCCATGCTCAATGAAGCAAAAGAAGTTTTGACCAGCAATCCAGTGCAGATGATCGCGCCAGGGGTGGCAATTGTAGTTCTTGTATGCTGCTTTAACTTATTGGGAGATGCTATGCGTGATGTATTGGATCCAAAGGAGGTGAAGCAATGAAACCAGTATTGGAATTGAATCAGTTATGTGTTTCTTTGCAGGGCAGAAAAAAAACAAAAGACTTAGTGAAGGGAATTTCGTTTTCTGTAGCACCTGGAGAATGCCTTGGTATTTTAGGCGAATCTGGAAGCGGAAAGTCCATGACCATGAAGGCTGCAATGGGACTTTTAGACAAAAATTTTCAGGTTTCAGGGAGCGCAAAATTCCAAGGGGATGAGTTGCTAGGGAAAAACGCTGAAGAGTTGAGAAAATTAAGAGGCGGTAAAGTGGGGATGGTACTGCAGAACCCTATGACATCCTTTGATCCGCTTTATCGTATTGGGAATCAGATTGCAGAAACCTATGCAGCACATAATCAATGGGACAACGAAGAAGTTCGAGAAAGATCTATTAACATGCTTTTGAAGATGCAAATCAGGAACCCTGAGGAAGTACTGGAGAAATATCCTCATCAACTTTCTGGTGGTATGTTGCAGAGGATCATGATCGGTCTTGCAACTTCCATGACACCAGAACTTTTGATTGCGGATGAGCCAACTACTGCTATTGATGCTATTACACAGTTCGAGATTTTGAATGAGTTTTTGCGAATCAAAGAGGAACATAAAGTGGCGATGATTTTTATATCCCATGATCTGAATGCAATTTCACGTGTGGCAGATCGGATTGTTGTACTCAATCAGGGGGTGGTTGTTGATCAGGGTGAATTTTGTCATATTATGCATCAGGCAAAAGATCCGTATACCAGATTATTAATTGAAAAAAGACGAGATGTCATGCGAAAATACAGAAAGGCGTTGGAAGGTGAGGTGAGCCATTGTGCTCCAGCTAGATAAAGTTTGTGTCAGTTTCCGAAGCGAACGACAGGATAAGATTTTTGGACACACTAGACAACAGGTGCTGTTTGATGTGTCGCTAAAAGTAAAGAAAGGAACTTGCCTTGGTATTTTGGGTGAATCCGGAAGCGGCAAATCAACCATGGGACGCGTGATTTGCGGTTTGTTGAAACCCGATACAGGTGAGGTTATGATAGATGGAACTTCTGTTTATGCATCGCGAAAAGGTCGTAAAGAATTGCAAAATAAACTAAGTGTTGTGTTCCAAGATTATACGACTTCAGCCAATCCTCGGTTCCGTGTGAGCGATGTCATCAAAGAAGGTTTATTTGTTCGTCAAAGGAGAGAGAAGGAAAAGCTGCAATATGAAAAGGAAATCAAAAAATTATTAGAGTTAGTTGGACTGTCTGAAGATTTTGCAGATAGATTTCCTCATGAATTATCCGGCGGCCAGTTGCAGCGCGTGTGCATTGCTAGAGCAGTGGCCTGCAATCCACAGATCGTGTTATTTGATGAAGCTATATCCTCATTGGATGCGCATACACAAGTGCAGATTATGGATTTGTTGTTGGAACTGAAAGAAAAACTTCAGCTGACATATATTTTTATTACCCATGATTTGACGTCTATTACTTATCTATGTGACGATGTGCTATTTTTGTATCAAGGTCATGTAACGGAATATCTTCCGGTAGATAAAATCAGTCAAACGAAAGATCAGTATGCCCGCAAATTATTGGAGTCTATTATCGTGTTTGATACGGAGGAGGCAAAAACAGTATGATCCTATGTGGACATAAAATAGAACGTGGAGAAAAAAAGTACATCAAAATTCATGTAAATGAAGAGTATGCGTTAGATGTTATATTATACTGTGGTGCTTTTCCAGGTAAGACATTGGTTGTGGCGGCGGGTGTCCATGGATGTGAGTATGTTGGAATTGAGGCAATAAAGAGATTAATTAAAGAATTAAACACTGAAAGATTATCCGGGAATGTGATAATATTACCGCTTGTAAATGCACAGGGCTTTTTAAGTGGTGCAAAGCAGGTGGTACCGGAAGATAATGTAAATTTGAATCGAGCTTTTCCGGGTAGACAAGATGGAACTCTGTCTGAACAAATCGCATATACCATAGAAAAAGAAATTTATCCCTATGCAGATTTTTTGATTGATTTGCATAGTGGAGATATCAATGAATCTTTATTTCCTTTGGTATTTATTCCTTCGGTGGGTAGTGATGAGGTGAACCGGTTGGCTTTGGAAGGTGCAAAGATGCTTTCTGTACCTTATCGTGTGCGATCAACAGCAAAAAACGGTTTATATAGTTGGGCAGTACAAAAAGGTGTTCCCTCTTTGCTCATTGAAAGAGGAGAGGGTGGACGGTGGTCTGAATTAGAGGTTGCAGACTGTATGGAAGATGTATATCGAATCATGTCTTATCTTTCTATTTCAGAACAAAAGTTCAAATTGGTACAGCAGCAGGAAATTGCGAAAGCCAAATATGAAGAGTCAACTGTATATGGGTATTGGTACCCCAAAATTACTGCAGGTAATTTTGTCTCAGAAGGGGATATTTTGGGAGTGCTGCAACCATATCCGAAGGGGGAGCCAGTAGAAATCAAAGCCGAATTCGACGGAGTGATACTTTACTATACAACGGCTCTTGGCGTACAGCCTGGAGATGCCATAGTTGCTTATGGAAGAACGTAAAGTTTTTTGGCGCCTTGCAGGGCCTGCTGCGGCAGAAGGATTGCTGCTAATGATGCTTTCAGCAGTAGATTTGTTGATGGTTTCTTCGTTAGGAACGACAGCTGTAGCTGCGGTGAGTATTTTTTCACAACCCAGAATGGTGATATTGTGTTTTTCTAGAGCTTTTGCAGTGGCTGTAACAGCGTATGTTGCACGGCGTAGTGGAAAAAGTAAAGGAGAAAGTTTAAGTAGATTTACAAAACAAACTCTAACGATTGCATTACTGGGTGGCGGAATATTGTTGCTTTGCACGATTCTGTTGTTAGAACCTATTTTGTTGTTCGCGGGAGCAGACAGGACTTATTTGAATTCTGCTATGGCATATGCAAGACCTGCTTTTTTCGGATTGTTCTTTACTGCCCCTGCCATTGCATTACATGGTGTTTTAGCAGGGCTTGGAGATACGAAATCTGTTTTGAAGGCGAATGTGCTAGGAAATGTAATCAATGTGTTGTGTAATGCGGTCTTTATTTATGGTATTGGCCCCGCTCCTAGGCTGGGCGTGTTTGGAGCGGGATTAGGAACATTGTTTGGAGCAGTTGCTGCACTCGGGTATACACTTCTTATTCTTTTGCCCCAAAAGCATCCAGCATCATTGCTAAAGAAAAGTAGATGGAAACCTGATCGAAGGTATTTGAGTCAGATTATGCCATTATATGGAGGGGTATTTACTGAGCAGGCGGTTGAACGTTTTGGTATGTTTGCATACACAAGGATTGTAGCAGGGCTGGGAGCATCTTCTCTTGGAATACACAATATCTGTATGGGAATGTGCGATATATACTATAGTTTTTCGCAAGGTATGGGAAAAGCCGGATTGATACAGTGTGGAAATGACATTGGAGCAACAGGTGGGAAAAAACTGAAAAAAATTTGCCATGTGGTAAAATGGGAAAGTTTGCTGACTGCATCTATAGCATGTGTTTTGTGTATTGTCTTACGTGTTCCTGTGCTTTCCATGTATGCGTTAGAAGGACAAGAACTGCTGTTAGCTTCAGGGATTATGTTGTTTGTAGCGTTTGTGAGTTTTCCGGAAAGTTTTTCTTTGACTCATGCAGGGATATTGAGAGGTATGGGTCATACAGGATATGTAGCTATATATTCCTTGGTGAGCATTGCCATATTACGTCCATTGATTACTTATTTGTTGGTTGTTGTGCTGGATATGCAGCTATATGGAGCATGGACAGCTCTGTTATTGGACCAAAGTTTTCGAGCTCTGTTTGCAGTGATAGGCGTGTGTCATATGCGAAAGAAATAAGAGTTATACGTTTTATAATTGCTGAGTATTGCAACATTAAAATATAATTTATGCGATTTGGAAAACCAGTTGAAACATACTTTTCAACTGGTTTTTATGTAGATATTAGTATGATCTGTGCAAATAATTTACTGAATAAAAAGGATTTTTATGTTAAAAAAGTATGTATGGTATCCCATCCCATTATTTGTTGCGGACGCGATTAGATTCTTTAGAAAAAGTGTATAGGTTTTGTGGATTGCCTTTTTCGAATTGAATGAAAGAAAGATGGGCAAGTTTTGTGTAGTTAAATTCAGTTATATAATATAGTTCAATATTTATAAAGATAATTTTTGAGTCTATTTAAGTGATTCAAAATTGATACCTTGAATAAGTACTTATTTCATAGTTTTATAAAAGGATTCCATTAGGAAATGGAAGTAAGAATTTTTTAACGTGAATAGTATTTCTATCCTTTAAGAGCATTGGAATTTTTGTATACTAAAATGAGAACTTGGCTCTATATGACTAATTAAACCAGCTTTTTGATGTTCTTTTAATATGATTGATTAAGTGGAATAGAAATAAATTAGCCTATCGTTTTATAACCATTGACTGCTGGGATTAATATTAAGGAAACAGCGAAACTGTCAGATTGATTTCTTTGTGGGAGCACGGGGCATATCATCTGCCCATATTTTTCACTAGTGCTTTATCATAATTTTGTGAATATAAAGTAGGTCGCTTTTGGCGAAAGTCTAATAATCTTGTTTCAACTTTCTTGTATCATATCAAACGGGTAAAATTTTAAAATACTAACAAGTAAAATGATAATCAATATTATTGGTTAGTATGATTTCGGAGGCTGTATGAGAGATTATATAAAACATAACAGTTAGCTAATGACAACTGAACAACTTTTTTGTTTGATTGTGATGGTATTAAAATGATTTCTTATATTTATAATGTATCTCAAAAATTACGTAAATAAATATTTTTTCTTGACATATATAATACTAAGGTATATACTATGTGTGAGTTAGATAACGCTAACTGCAATATATTTGTGTATTAGCTGTAACTAACATAAATTAGCGTATTGAAAGTAAATACATAATAAAGGGAGAATTTTCATGACATTAGAACATGCACTTGAGGGAAAAGAATATATTATTCAAAGCATTAATACAGATGATGAGGAGTTAAATGCATTTTTATTTTCTCTTGGCTGTTATGCAGGCGAACCAATTACAGTTGTTTCTCGATTAAAAGGTGGATGCGTTGTTTCCATTAAGGACGGCAGATACAATATCGATAATCAATTGGCAGCAGCAATTCAGATTTGATTTTTATGAGAGTAGTTTATTTTGACATATGGTTAGCGTAAGATAACTATATGTCTGAATATAAAGCAAATATTATATAGGGAAGAGGAGGAAGTATTATGAGAATTGCCCTTGCAGGCAACCCGAACTCCGGTAAAACCACTATGTTCAATGCCTTGACAGGTAGAAATGAAAAAGTGGGGAACTGGGCTGGCGTTACGGTTGAAAAAAAAGAACATCCTATTAAAAAGAATTATTCTGGAGAAGTGGAAGAACTGGTTGCAGTTGACCTTCCGGGTGCATATTCAATGTCACCTTTCACATCGGAAGAAAGTATCACAAGCTCTTACGTTAGAAATGAACATCCAGATGCCATTATTAATATTGTGGATGCAACTAATTTAAGTCGTAGCTTGTTTTTTACGACACAGCTTTTGGAATTGGGAATTCCTGTGGTAGTAGCATTGAATAAAAGTGATATCAATAAGAAAAAAGAAACTACCATCAATACAAAAGTCCTTTCAGAAAAGCTGGGCTGCCCGGTAGTAGAAACAGTTTCAACTGCTGCAGAAGGTCTGAAATTGGTTGTTGATGCAGCGGTAGCTTCAAAGGGACAAGTTCAAAAAGCACCCTATGTGCAAGGGGATATTGATTTGACCAATAAGCATGTCGTTGAAGAAGCGGATCGAAAACGATTTGCATTTGTAAATGATCTGGTGTCCCAAGTGGAAAAAAGAAAAATCTTGACAAAAGATAAGGGCACAGGTGACGCAATAGATAATGTTTTGACCAACAAAATCGTGGGTATTCCCATCTTTGCTGTTGTCATGTTTTTGGTATTCCAAATTTCACAGGTATGGGTTGGTCCATTGATCGCGGATACATTGGTTGCTTGGATTGAAACTTTCCAGGGTTACATTGGTGAATTACTGGCAGATGCGAATCCACTGCTGTCAGCCTTGTTGGTTGATGGTATCATCGGTGGTGTTGGTGCCGTTGTTGGTTTCCTGCCACTGGTTATGATCATGTATTTCCTGATTGCATTGCTGGAAGATTGTGGATATATGTCCCGTGTTTCTGTTGTGCTGGATCCAATCTTTAAAAAAGTTGGTCTTTCTGGTAAATCCGTGATTCCTTTTGTAATCGGTACTGGTTGTGCAATTCCTGGTGTTATGGCAAGCCGTACAATTAGAAACGAACGTGAACGTCGTGCGACAGCAATGCTGACACCCTTTATGCCCTGTGGTGCAAAAATCCCCGTAATTGCTTTGTTTGCAGGTGCTTTCTTTGAAGATGCTGGTTGGGTTAGCTTCCTGATGTATTTTACTGGCATTGTTTTGATTTTCCTTGGCGCTTTGCTCGTAAACAAAATTTCTGGATATAAAAACCGTAAGTCTTTCTTTATTATGGAATTGCCTGAATACAAAGCACCCTCTTTTATCTTTGCTTTGAAAGCGATGTGTGCACGTGGCTGGGCGTACATCGTAAAAGCAGCGACCATTATCCTGCTGTGTAATACAGCTGTACAGATTATGCAGACTTTCAACTGGAGTTTCCAGGTGGCAGAAACTGCTGATAGCTCCATTTTGGCTTCCATTGCTGGACCATTTGCTTATTTGCTGATTCCCATTGTTGGTGTACTTAGCTGGCAGCTGGCAGCGGCAGCAGTAACAGGCTTTATTGCAAAAGAAAACGTTGTAGGTACTTTAGCTGTATGCTTTGTTGGTTTGGAAAATCTGATTGATACAGAAGAGTTGGCAATGATTGAAGGTGCAGGCGGTGAAATTGCAGGTGTAATTGCTATTACAAAAGTTGCTGCACTGGCATATCTGATGTTCAACCTGTATACACCTCCTTGCTTTGCAGCCATTGGTGCCATGAACTCTGAAATGAAAAGCAAAAAATGGTTGTGGGGCGGTATTGGCTTACAGTTGTGTACCGGTTATACCATTGGTTTCTTAGTATACCAGATTGGTACTTTGATTACGACAGGTTCTGTAGGAGCTGGCTTTGTACCTGGTTTGATTGCAGTATTGATCATGGTAGCTGTTGTGATTTATCTGTGCAAGAAAACAGAAAAGGAACTGAAACACGAATATGAATTGAACGGAGCGAAAACGGTATGATTGACTATATCATAATTGCAATCATTCTCATCATTGTGGTAGCAGCTGGCATATATGTTTATAGGGCGAAAAAAAGCGGACGGAAATGTATTGGTTGCCCAGATGGTTGTTCCTGTGGAACAAAAGAAAACGGGCATGAAAGTTGTTGCTGTGATAAGACAAATAAGTAATTGTATTTTCGTAATAACGAATTTGATTATATAATTACAGGTTACATCTTATTATATAAGGATGGGTGAGGTAAGTGAAACAGAGGAGAGTAACAGAAAATTACTTAAAAACTATTTATGAACTTTCACAAAAAGGAGTTGTACGCAATCAGCATCTCGTGCATGCCTTATCTGTTTCGCGCGCTACTGTATCTGTTTCCGTAAAGATTCTAGCGGAAGAAGGTTTTGTTTATCTGGTCGACGGAAAGTATATTTACTTAACTCAGAAAGGTTTGCAGATTGCAAAAGAAATGAATGAAAGATATCAAGTGCTATGTAAATTACTTATCAGTTTGGGAGTGAAACCAGAAATTGCATCAAGAGATGCATGTGAGTTGGAACATTGTATGGGCGCAGAAAGTTTTTCAGCTTTGAAAACACTTGTACAATGTGAAATTTGATTTCCATATTGGAGATTGCATGCTATTCTCTATAAAGTCATGATATTTTAATAGATTCATTTAAGCGACGTTCCGTTTTTCTAAATGGAACGTCGCTTTCCTGTATAGATTTTTGGAGAAAACTACGGGAAGTATATTAATGCATATAAATTTTTTAAGATTTTTTCTGCAGATGAATTCCTGTATTATAAATATCGGGAATACTGGCATTTTCGCAAATGTACTGGATGGCATTGAAATTGAATATTTTATTGAAAATGAGGTGGAGGATATGTTTCATTTTGATGGAATTTTAGTAGGAATTGCTTCTTTGTGTATTATTGGTATATTTCATCCGTTGGTAATATGGAGTGAATATTATTTTTCAGAACGTATTTGGCCAGTATATTTCATGATGGGTTTGTTTTGTTTGATACTTTCCTTATTTATGAACAATATATTTTCTGTATTATTAGGTATCTTAGGATGTTCTTTTTTATGGAGTATCAAAGAATTGAAAGAGCAAACAAAACGTGTTGCACGTGGCTGGTTTCCTCAAAATTCCAAGCGTAAGCAAAAAATGAAATCAAAGTGATTTTTGGTTTTATCACAGAGAGATACTGTGAGTGTTTCACAATTTTTATATATCAAATTTGAATAATGTGACGATTGAAATAAAGTTATTGTTCTTTTATAATTAATCCAGTTAGCATATGCTAACTCTTATCAATTAGAGGGGAAGTGGAATATGTAGAAGGGATTAGATATTAATATGAAATACTTCATTATAACATTAAGTTAGTCATTGCTAACTGAAGAGGAGGCGTTTATGAAAAAACTACAGGCACAGATATGTGCAGCATTAATGACTTCAAGTATTGCGTTGGGGGCACTTCCCTCTGCACAGGTATTTGCGGCTGGTTCTGATATTGATGGACATTGGGCGCAACAACAAATATTAACATTCGCGGAGAATGGATATATTGCTGGTGATGGAACTGGGAATTATCTTCCAAATCAGATTATGACAAGAGCGCAGTTTGCAGCTGTTATTAATCGAGTAATGGGGTATACAGAAGAATCTCCATCTATTGCAAACTATACAGATGTAGAAGATAGTGCTTGGTATCGCTCTGATTTAGCAAAAGCTTTATCGGCAGGATATATGAGCGGAACATCGGCAACCACTATGTCCCCGAATCAGCCTGTCACAAGAGAACAGGCTGCGGTTATGATTGTAAGACTGCTTGAAGAAAATACTTCAGTAGATTTATCTGTTTTGGATGATTTTACAGATAGAGGTGATATATCTGCTTTTGCAGTAAATGCAATGGCAAAGTTAATTTCTGATGGATATCTTTATGGTGCGGATGGCAAATTAATGCCTCAAAAATCAATGACACGAGCGGAAGGTATCGCTCTTCTTTCCAGATCTATGGATGCACTAAAAGATATCAATCTTGAAGAAGAAAAAGAGGAAACAAAGACGGAAGAAAAAGACAATTCCAATAAAGGAAGTTCTGGAGGCAGTAGCGGCGGTGGTAGCAGCAGCGGTGGCGGTGGCAGCAGCAGCGGTGGCGGCGGTAGCAGCAGCGGTGGCGGTGGTAGTTCCAAACCTTCTCAGAATATCGCTAAAGCTGCACAGACGAAACTGGTAGATTTAGGACGGAGTCAGTATGTTGTCGTTTCCTTTGAAGAAGGCTTCTCCAAGGATAATACAAAACTGATCATTGACGGAGTTGATGTTACTTCTAATTTTACCAATGTAGATGATGATGGAACCATCGTCAAATGGGAACTGACTTCTTTGAATCCTGCCAAATTGGTATTGGAAAGCGGAAGCAGTAAACAGGAAGTAAAGCTGACAAATAACCAGAGCCCTGAAAAACCGGAAGTATTGGCGTCAGTACCAGAATCCTATAATCTGATGGCAAATGGCGCTGTAGCGGTTTGGGACTATCATTTGACAAATTATGATGAAGCTGGGAATGTAAGAGTATATCCTGAAAAAACAACATTTGATTTGGACGCATCTGATGAATCCATCCCATACTATAGCCCTGATGCAGAAGTTACAGAAGAAGGCACAGGTGAAGTTATCGTAATGTTCAATTATTCCACTGCAGAAGAAAAACAGTGGTTCGATGGCATTACGGATGTTGATCTGGTGGCATTCAATGAAAACAATAATACTTTAAATGACAAACTTCAGTACAAGACAGAGCAGGTAGAACATAATGGAAAAACTGTTGGTCAAATTAGTATATCTTTGGGACAGACTAATTTCTATAGCAATGGACGTTACAACATCAGAGTTACAAGTGGTGGACAAAGCTGGCTGTTCCCGATTCATGTGGTAAATAAAACAGCACCATCTATGTATTTACAGGGGAATGGCGGCGTCATCCAAAGCGGTAAAAACGTGTATTTCCATGTAGAGGATATGGTATACGGCATTACAATGCCTGTATATCGTGTAACATTGACTGCACCGGATGGAGAAATAAAAGAGCTGGAAAAAATTACAGATTACTACCTGTTTGGTAATTTGTTCGTTCTCTACAACGATGTTGAGGGACATAATAATATTCCAGATAATGGAACATATACGATTAAGGTTTATGCTGAGGGCTTCAAACCTATGGAAACAACTTTTGTAGTTGGCAGTGGAGTGAATAATGCCATTACATATGCTGGTGCTGATGCTGTTACCATGGCAACCTTCGATGGAGGCGGGTCTTCCGGTGGAGACGGTGGCAGCAACGTGATGAACGCATATCTGATTTTTGACTCTGATTTGCTGGCAAATGCGGAAATTCTGACAGAACTGGGCATCGAACAGGAAAGTGCAGCAAAAATTGCTGAAAGATGGGATCAGGATATGACAAGCTGGCTTTATGTTTTTGATAAAGGTGGCGAAGTATTCTATGACTACAGCGGAAAGAGTGGCGCCTTTACCAATCTGGTAAACGAAGCAGAAGCTAATGGTGAATATCTGACTTTTGCTGAATTCCAGAAAGAAGAAACTGCTTCTGTAACACAGAATCGCCCTTACGCAGCAAAATATGTACTGGAAGACAACCTCCTTGGGGAAACACAAATGGGCGGTAGCTACATCGGTAGACCTGCACCAAAACTGACTGTGGTAGAAAGTCAAGAAGGTTCTGACCTGAAGCTTAGCTGCGCAGACACAGCTTACTTGGCTGCGGTTGCAGAGGATGGTAAAATTTATCTCAACGGTGATAACATGCATCCATTGGAAAAAGGTGATTTTACTGTAAATCTGGACGATTCTACTTTAATAATACCTGGTGAAAAACTGGAAGTTGGCGAAAATACCATTTGTATTTCAGTTGACGGATATCAGGATAAAGAAATCGAAGTGGATTATGGCAAAACAGTTGAAGAAACAGTTCTGGAAGTAAAAGCTGGAAATGTTAGCGAAGCTGTTACTGTAACGGCTGCCGGGGAAAATGCCACGGGTGACATCTGGAAATATCTGACAGAAGTCAAGCTGACATATCCAGATAGTACAGAGAGAGATGTTTTACCTGATGGACAGGAATTTTTTTCTGAAAAGATTGGCTATAAAATTTCCGGCAAACATTTAATTTTGGGGAAAGATTTGTTTACACAGGCTGGCGAATATCAGGTAACGATTACAGCAGAGTATTATGACACAAAAACAGTGAAATTCACTGTTGGTGATGGAACATCAACAGAAACAAAACCTGTACCTAAATATGAAAGTGTTGATTGTACGTACAGCAATTTCTCCCAGACAACATATACTTTTGCTTTTGCACCGTCTTACGATAACAATATCGAAGCGTGGATAGATGCTGTAAACAAAGTAACAGTCAATGGTACAGAATATAGTTCCAGCATGGTTGCTGATTTGTATTTCACAACCAACACAACAGAGCAGAAGATCATTCTTCATGGGGATACACCTTTCACAGAGGGCGATAATACTGTTGTGATTTCCGCAGAAGACTATGAAGATTTGACATTGACAGTTGAAAAAGATGGAACCATTGGCGGAGATTCAGGAGAAGATCCAGGGGAGCCGGGAGAAGATCAGGCTGCTCCAACGGCAGAATCTTTCAGATTTGTTGATGAGTTTTTTGGGGACGATTATTATCGTTTGAAATTTAATCTGACAGAAGATGATGCATCAGCTTATTTGCAAGCCATTACTTCCATCAAAATTAATGATGAAGCGTGCGATAAAGTGGGTAGTTTCTCGGGCGACAAAAATTCTTATAAGTTCTCCAATGATGAGGCATATGGAGGGAAATGCCAATTCATCGATTTCACTGCTGATTGCTTCACAGAAGCAGATAAGAGCTATACTGTAGAAATCATTGCGGATGGCTACGAAACATTGACTTTGAGCATTAAAAATAACAGTTTAGTAGATGGCGATGAACCTACGGAACCAGAAGAAAATAAAGAAGCTCCTTCTGTAAATAGTTTGGTGTTTAAAAACGAAATGCTGAGCAGCTATTATCGCTTAAGTTTCGACCTTTCAGTAACAGATGCAGCAGCATATTTGAATGCAATTACAAGTATAGAAATTGATGGGAATAGCTGCAAAATGGTATCAGGTTTCTGGGGTGAAAAAAATGCCTATAAGTTCTCTAATGATGAGGCATATGGAGGAGATGATCAATTCATTGATTTCACGGAAGATTGTTTCTCAGGAGAAGGGGAACACACTTTAACAATTTCTGCAGATGGCTATAAAACACTGACTTACACATACCCTGCACAATAATTTGCATAGGAACCAGTTTTAGTAGGATAAAATGGAAAAGGCAAACAGGAAAATAAAAATTTCTGTTTGCCTTTTCATGTACTCTCATATTAAATAAAAATTCGGAAAAAAGATGGCAAGTCGGTGGCAATAGTCACTGACTTTTTTTACTTAGAAAGCTATTGATGACAGTAAACCATCTTTATACTATTTTGCTAGACATAGAACAGATTATTTTTGTATTGGATTTATCCAAACCTCATAGCTTGCTACGTTAAATGTTAGATTGAAATATAAATCTGATTTGCTTCTGCAGGTTTTTTCCAATTATAAAAAAGCGTCTAATAAAAATATCAATTTTAACATATCTTGGCATCAATGTTATGTAGATCATTCCGGTATTTATATATTTCAAGTAATGTACTCTTGACAAATAAAATGACTGATTTTATAATATAACTGTGTTATATAACAGTGTTATATGGAGGTCGATATGGCAGAGCAAAGTTTAACAACGTTAGAATATATTCATCTTGAGGCCAAAAGGGAATTTTCGGAGAAAGGTTATCGTTCTGCATCCTTACGAAATATTCTTAAATCTGTAGGGCTGACGACGGGTGCTTTTTATGGGTACTATAAAAACAAAGAGGAACTCTTTGAAGCTCTTGTGGGCAAACACTATGATTATTTGATTAATCGTTTTAAAGAAGCCCAGAAGGAATTTGCGAATCTTCCGCATGAACAGCAACCGAAAGTTATGAGCGATATTTCTGGGATGTGTATGTTTGATATGCTGCATTATGCTTATCAGAATCTGGAAGAATGTAAATTGCTTCTCTGCTGTTCAGAAGGTACACGATTTGCTAATTTTATAGACGAAATGGTTGAGATTGAGATGAATGGCACCCAGGCGTATAAAAACGTTTTAGCAAAGTTGGGGCATCCTTCTCCGCCAATAGATCCAGCCTTAGAACATATTTTGATTACAGGGATGTTTCATACGTTTTTTGAACTGATTATTCATGAAATGCCCCTTGCTGACGCAGAAAATTATGTTGAACAGATGAGAGCGTTTTATACCGCTGGTTGGATGAAAATTATGGGGCAGTAAAGCCCTATAATTTATATACATGAGTTAGTTGTTGCTAACCTAAAGTATAAAAATGTAAAGGAGGAGTTTACTTGAAAAAACAATCTAATTTGTCACGTCTGCTTGAAATTGCAGGAAAATACAAATACTTGACCTACGCTTCATGGATATTATCTGCCATCAGTGCCTTGCTCGCTTTGGTTCCATATTATTTTATATGGGCAATGATGAAGGAAATATTACAGGTTGCACCCAATTTTAGTGCCGCCAAGGATGTTACACATAATGGGTGGATGGCGGTATTGTTTGCAATTATATCGATGCTAATATATATATCCGGTCTTATGTGCTCTCATTTGGGTGCTTTTCGCATAGCAACAAATTTGCGTTTGCAGACAATGAAACATATCGTAAAACTTCCATTGGGAGCTGCGGAGAGGTTTGGCAGTGGGAAACTTCGAAAGATCGTGAATGAATCCAGTGCTGCAACAGAAACTTATCTTGCACATCAACTTCCAGATCGAGCAAATGCCATTGCCACACCTTGCGGATTGCTTTTTTTGCTTATGATGTTTGATTGGAGACTTGGTCTTTTAAGCCTTTTGCCAGTAGTTCTTGCATTTTCCATTATGATGACTATGACAGGCAAAGAAATGCAGCAAAAAATGAAAGAATATCAAGATGCACTGGATGATATGTCTAATGAAGCAGTTGAGTATGTTCGAGGGATTCCGGTTGTTAAGACTTTTGGTCAAACGATCTACTCATTTCGAAAGTTCAAGGACTCCATCGATCGCTATAAAGTATGGGTTATTGCTTATACAAAGCAGCTTCGTATGCCAATGATGCTTTATACAGCAGCTATTAATGGGGTATTTGTTTTCCTGATTGCTGGTGCATTATTATTTACGCAGGAGCATACTTCTGTGGAATTTCTTCTGAATTTAATCTTTTATATTATTATTACCCCCATTATATCTGTAACTTTAACACGCATTATGTTCCAAAGTGAAAACGCCATGATTGTGGATGATGCTTTACAAAGAATTGACAGCATTATGACTTTAAAACCTCTGGAGGAAACAAAACATCCGCTGCATCCAGAAGATGGATCTGTATCACTGGAAAATGTGCATTTCAGTTATGATGGAAAACAAGAGGCTTTGAAAGGGATTACGCTTTCCATTCCATCTGGACAAAAAGTTGCTTTTGTAGGACCTTCTGGCGGTGGTAAGACTACACTTGCGAATATTATTTCTCGTTTCTTTGACCCTGATAGCGGAAGTGTAAAAATTGGTGGTGTGGATATCCGAGATATTTCCAAAGAAGAATTAATGAATACGATTTCTTTTGTATTTCAAAATAGTCATTTGATAAAAGCTTCTATTTTAGAAAATGTTCGTTTAGGTAAACCAAATGCGACCCGACAGGAAGTTATGACAGCACTGCAAAATGCACAATGCCAAGATATTCTGGAAAAATTGCCCAATGGTGTAGATACCATAATTGGCACAAAAGGAATTTATCTTTCTGGTGGAGAACAACAACGAATTGCAATTGCTCGTGTTATGCTAAAAAATACGCCAATCGTTATTTTAGATGAAGCCACAGCATTTGCAGATCCTGACAATGAGTTTCGTGTGCAGGCAGCGCTTTCTAAACTCACACAAGGGAAAACGGTTCTTATGATTGCGCATAGATTATCTTCTGTAGTTGGAGTAGATCAGATTTATGTGATAAAAGATGGGCAAATTGTTGAAAGTGGCTCTAGCGATGAATTGCAGAATAAGGATGGACTCTTTGCCAAAATGTTGGAAGAATACCAGTCTTCCGTTCAATGGAAGGTACAAAAGGAGGTATTGAAATCATGATTAAATATTTGCAGAAAAAATATGCTCTTTCTGAAACGGGGGCAAAAGATCTGATAAAAGGATGCATTGCATGTGTTATGCAAAATATTTCTTTCATGTTTCCCGTTGGATTGCTTTATA
Source organism: Anaerotignum lactatifermentans (assembly GCF_014982935.1). Lineage (NCBI taxonomy): Bacteria > Bacillati > Bacillota > Clostridia > Lachnospirales > Anaerotignaceae > Anaerotignum > Anaerotignum lactatifermentans. The sequence goes on from NZ_JADCKK010000030.1 coordinate 20,845, forward strand.
GCCTTGTAAGTGATTTGATCAATGGAGGTGTACCTAAAAATAGGATTTCTTTTTACATCATTGGTTGTGTACTATGCATAGGAATTATTTTGGTAACAACATACTTCCAATACAATGCAACATACTTTGCGACTTATATTGAAAGTGGTATACGCAGGGTTACCTTGGCAGAAAAATTACGAAAGATACCAATGTCCTTTTTTGGAAAAAAGGATTTGGCGGATCTTACCAGTACAATTATGGCAGATTGCACTTTCTTGGAACAGAGTTTTTCGCACTTCATCCCGGAATTGGTTGGATCAATTATTTCTACAGTATTGATTTTGATAAGTTTATTCTTTTACGATTGGCGCATGGCTTTAGCTGCACTTTGGGTAGCACCAGTGGCATTTGCCATTGTAGGGTTTTCTGCAAAAATTCAAGAAGGATTTAATAAAAAGTCAATGGATGCAAAAATGTCTTGCGCAGATGGAATTCAAGAATGCATCGAAACAGTTCAGGACCTGAAAGCTAATAATGCAGAGAAAGAATATTTGAAAGGTCTTGAAAAGAAAATACGCTATGTGGAACATCGCTCTATTTTAAACGAATTTGGGTTAGCTGCATTTGTGGTATCAGCCTCTCTCGTTTTAAAACTTGGAATTGTTACCGTAGCTCTTGTTGGATCTATATTGTTAGTGCAAGGCAGTTTGGATGTATTAACATTCTTTTTATTTCTGTTGGTTATTTCCAGAATGTATGATCCATTACAAGGTGCATTGCAGAATTTGGCAGCTGTTATTTCTACCCGTACAAATATTGCGCGTATGAATGAAATTTTGGATCATCCAATGCAGCAAGGCGAGACATTACTTTCCAATAAAGGGTATGACATTTCCTTTGAACATGTCCAATTTGCGTATAATTCAGGTGAAACCGTCCTGAGGGATGTTACTTTTACGGCAAAGCAGGGAGAAGTAACTGCACTGGTAGGACCTTCGGGAGGAGGCAAAACGACAGTATCTCGTTTGGCAGCTCGTTTTTGGGATGTTACCTCTGGTAAGATTACGGTTGGAGGCATGGATATTTCAAAAGTCGATCCAGAAGTATTATTTTCTTTGTACTCAATTGTATTTCAGGAAGTAACATTGTTTGATAATACGATTATGGAAAATATACGTATTGGCAATCAGAATGCCACAGATGCGGAAGTTCTGGCTGCGGCACATCTTGCAAATGTTGATGAGTTTGTTGAAAGATTGCCTGATAAATGGAATACCTATATTGGAGAAAACGGATGTGAACTTTCTGGCGGTGAACGCCAACGAATTTCCATAGCACGAGCTTTTTTGAAAAATGCACCAATTATTTTGCTGGATGAAGCTACAGCAGCTTTGGATGTAGAAAATGAAACCTTGATTCAAACAGCGCTGTCGAGGCTGATCGAAAATAAGACTGTTTTAGTGATTGCGCATAGAATGCGTACTGTAGCAAGCGCTGATAAAATTGTGGTGTTGTCGGGAGGAAAGGTGGCTGAAGAAGGAATGCCTGATATGTTAATGAAAGAAAACGGTATCTATGCCCATATGGTAAATAAGCAGAAAGAAAGCCAAAATTGGACACTATTATAATGCTGGTTCAAATTCTGTTGGAGAGAAGTGATGAACCACATATAAGAAATGGAGAAGTGTATTTGTAATAAACAAAAAACGTACCTCATAATAGAGAAACACCGATTATCATCAATGCATGTAGAAGCTGATAGACCAATATTATAGAAAAAATTGACTTTATTCTTAATAAGTGCTACAATACACATACCCATAGAGGTATGGAGGTTAGCGTATGAAACAATGTATGGATTCTGCAAATCTGCATCGCAGGCTTGCAAAAATTATTGGACAAATTCAAGCAATTGACAGAATGATTGACGAGGATGTGCCTTGCGAGGATATTCTTTCTCAAATTAATGCAGCGAAATCTGCTCTCAATAAAGCGGGGCAGGTTGTGCTTGAAGGTCATATCAAACATTGCGTAAAAGATGGCATTGAACATGGAGATGCGGATGCAACTATTGAGAAATTTACCAAAGCAGTAGAACGCTTTGCCAACATGCAATAAAATAAAATTTTTCCGAAAGGCAGTTTAAATAACTGCCTTTTTTCTTTTGGAATCCTTGACATATTATACCCCTATGGGTATAATATGGGTATACCCCCATAGGTATAATAGTGGTCAAAGTATGGGTATAGAAAAGAGGTTTCGTATGGAGAATATTATCGGAAAAGTGGAAGAATTTATGGAACTTGGCGGAAAAAAGAAGGATATTGTGTTTCTAGTGCTTGGCGGACTCTCGCTTATGATAAGTGTTTTTGATTTAGTACCATTGCCTGTTGATGCGGCATGGGTTGCTATTATTCTTTGTGGTGTGCCAATTGTTTTAGAAGCCATAATTGGTCTTATTACTTCCTTTGATATTAAAGCAGACGTACTTGTATCTCTTGCTCTTATTGCTTCAGTGTTTATCGGAGAAGATTTCGCTGCAGGCGAAGTTGCTTTTATTATGCAACTTGGCTCTTTACTTGAAGATCTAACTGTTGCTAAAGCGAGAGCGGGTATTGAAAAACTTGTTCGTTTAACGCCGCAGACAGCAAGAGTTATTATGAACGGTGAAGAAAAGATTATTCCTGCCGAGCAAATAAAGGTTGGTGATATTATTCGTGTTCTGCCTGGTGAAACGATTGCTGTTGATGGTGTTATCATTTCTGGTCAGACTTCTGTAAATCAAGCGGTTATGACAGGAGAATCTCTCCCTGTAGATAAAATAGTTGGTGATGAGGTATTTTCGGGTACGGTCAATCAGTTTGGTGCATTTGAAATGAAAGCTATAAAAGTCGGTGAGGACAGTTCCATTCAAAGAATGATTAAGTTGGTACAGTCTGCCGATGCAGACAAGGCAAAAATTGTTGGTCTTGCGGATAGATGGGCAACTTGGATTGTTGTGATTGCGCTTACTGCTGCAGGTCTGACTTGGGCATTTACGGATGAAATTATTCGTGCAGTTACTATCCTTGTTGTGTTTTGCCCTTGTGCATTGGTACTTGCTACCCCTACTGCAATTATGGCAGCTATCGGAAATGCTACGAAACATGGCTTTCTTGTCCGTGAAGGTGATGCTCTTGAAAGACTTGCCAAAGTATCAAAAATAACTTTTGATAAAACGGGTACTCTAACATATGGCACACCCAAAGTAACTGCGGTTAAATCTGTTTCTGCATACAGTGAGGATGAGATTTATTTCTATGCTGCCTCAGCTGAGCACATGAGTGAACATCCTATTGGAAAGGCTATTGTCCGTTGTTACGGTCAAAAAACAGTCGCTTGTAAGGATTTCAAAATGAGTCTCGGTGAGGGAGTAACGGCTACTGTTAATGGAAAGGTTGTTAAAGCAGGTAATTTAAAGCTTATGGAAGGCGTAACAATTTCCAAAGAACTTGCAAATGCTGCAGGTAAATATTTAAATGAAGGTAGTACTATAACTTATGTTGTCATTGATGATGTATTAGCAGGTTATATCGTTCTTTCTGATACGGTGAGAGAAGAAAGTAAGGATATGATTGCAGCACTTGGTAAAATCGATGTGCATCCTGTTCTTCTTACCGGAGATAACAAGAATGCGGCTGAAACCATTGCGAGTCAATTGGGCATAAGTGAGGTTTATGCTAATTGTCTGCCAGAAGATAAGTTGAACTATATCGGTAAATATCAAGATGGTGGATATTCAGTCTGTATGATTGGTGATGGCATTAACGATGCACCAGCACTTAAAAAAGCATATGTTGGCATTGCGATGGGTGGTGTTGGGAGCGATATTGCGGTGGATGCCGCAGATATTGCTCTTGTGAATGATGAAATCAAAGAGTTACCACACCTTTTATCCCTTTCAAAGAGAATGATGACTACCATTAAGGTGAATCTATCATTCTCTTTGGGACTAAATTTTCTTGCAATTGCACTTGCTATAACCGGGTTACTCGGTCCCGTTACAGGTGCATTGGTACATAATACAGGATCAATACTTGTAATTATAAACTCGGCATTACTTTTGAATTGGAAGAAAAAATAAAACTGCTAGTGCCCTCTGCAAGTTTTACAAGTCTTGCAGGGGGTGCTGTCAATATGTATATAACACCACAAGGTAACAGAAACTGTCCTTCAGTTCAAACTATGGTGATGAAAAGAAATAATGGTATAACAGAGACAGTGGTCAGTTCAATAAGATGATGATAAGAATAACAGATATAATATTGAGAATTCTTTTGCTATTGCAAGGCCATCAAAAAACTGACATCCTTGACAGAGTGATATTGCCGTGTTATGCTAAGCTATATATTGAGTATTATGTTTCAGTAAATCTGAAACAGGTTGTTTAAGGATTATATGCGTGATTGTTATGTGTTTTTACATATCAGTCACGCATTTTTTATTTTGACAATAGCGGGAAGAAATCAAATGAAATTTTGGTTTTTTTCCGCTTTTTTTATTGGTCAAAGGGCGAAGGAGCCTTTGATATAAACAAATAATTTTTAGAAAGGTGGAAGTGTTTATGAATGAAAAAGTGTTTATGGATCAGTATCAAAAGAATTTTTTGAAGGAGGAGGAATTTATTGCCTTTCTTCAGGAAAGGGAAGAAAACTCTGCTTGGCAGAGAGAAAAGAGCAGTGAAATCCGTTTTTTAGCAGCAGATGACCAGAAAGTGACAATGTTCATGGAGAACGAGGAAAATCATGAGATGCAGCCAATTATGGAAGATACCATGGAACATACCCGCCTGGTTCTGAAGGTGCAGGATAGTTTTTATCCGGTACGTAGCTGTGCAGTGAAAACCATTTTAGATAGGGCAAGAGTCTCTGGCAATGCTTTGAACAAAGTGGAAAAAACTGTTCTTGCAAAAATTCTGAACTACTGTATGGAAGTTGCATCTGGAGAAGCATTGCTCAGGTTTTGTGAGAAAAAAATATCCGCTGTCCATGGTGGTGATCCATCAGACTACGCAGTATTAGAAATGCCGGAATTATTCCGCAAGACAGTGGAATACCTGCAAACGAATTTCCCAGGGTATACCTTTGCAGGTGCATCTTATGACCATAGTGTAGCTACTGCTTTATGGGAGCTGAGCAATGAAACAGATTTGCTTCAGGAGTACAGTGAGCTGCTGAAAAAACACCGTTTACCAACAGATGGGTTAAAAGCTGGACTTCGTTTAACGACTTCTGATGTGGGGTATAGTGGTGCAAACTTATATCCATTGCTCTTTGTTGGAAGCGGAGCTAAGATTTTACCCCTTGGCAGTCCTCTAAAACTGGAACATAAAAATGGTGCCAGTCTGGAGAAGTTCGACAGCCAGCTAAATCTGTTGTATGCCCAATATGGAAAGGCGTTAAGCAATCTGGAAAAAATGATGAGCCTGATTTTACTTCATCCGGTCAATGCTATGCTTGGTGTTATGAAACGCATTGGTATCCCGAAAAAAATTGCCATGGAAGTTGCGGAAAATTTTCAGCAGCAGTACGGAGAAACATGTTGTTCAGCGTATGAAGTCTATTTGGGCATTACGGAGGCAGAACATATCCTCATGCGTGATGAGCCAGAAGGCGCTAAAATCGTGAAAATGGAGGAGAACATTGCTCGTGCGGTACATATCAGATGGAAGGGCTATGATCTGGCTGGAGAAATGAAATGGTAAAAGGAGGAACAAAATATGTCTTTGAATTTACAGTATGAACCAGAAGTTGTGGTGGATATTACAGGATTAAGTAATGAAGATTGGCTGGAGTATAGAAAAAGTGGTATTGGTGGCAGTGATGCCGGCATTATTCTTGGTGTGTCATCCTATAAACTCCCAAGAGATGTTTATTTTGAGAAAATTGGCAGAACACCTGACATGCCAGAGGATGAAAATTGGGTCATTCTTGAGGTTGGAAAGCGTTTAGAGGATCTGGTTGCAGAAATCTTTGCGAAAAAAACAGGATTTCGTGTCTGGAAGGAAAAAAGAATGCTGCGTCATCCATTATATCCCTATATGATTGCAGACATTGATTATATGTACGAAACGTCATCTGGTGAAATCGGTATTTTAGAGTGCAAAACTGGCAGCCATTATGTGAAAGATAAATGGGACGGCGGTGCAGTACCCTATACTTATGAGGTACAGTGCAGACATTACATGGCAGTGAGAAATGTTTTTGCCAGTTATGCTGCTTGCCTGCATGGCAACACAGAGAACGATTTTATCTATCAGAAAATCGAACGTGATCTGGATTTTGAAGTAGATTTGATTGCACAGGAAGGGATGTTTTGGTATGACTTTGTGGAAAAACAGAAAGAGCCGCCGTTAACAGGTGATGGTGATTTGATGCTTAGGAGCCTGAAGCGTTATCAAGCAGAGCGTAATCAACAGGAAGAATTGATTTTTGACAATGTATATGGTGATGTGTTTGAAAAAATCCTGGAAATGAAAAACGAAAAATCCGCATTAGATAAGGCGGGTAGGGAGTTGGAAGGAAAAATCAAGACCATGTATGCACAATTTGCAGCCATGTTGGGTTCTGGTACAAAGGGAAAGTGTGTAGCAGATGGGTGTGAGTATTTGATCACCTATAAGCCATCTTACCGTACCTTGATACCAAAAGAAGCAATGGAACGAATGAAGTTAAATGACAAAGAAATGTTTGATAAATATGCTTCTGTTTCAGAAAGCAGAACATTTCAAGTGAAGAAAGTGATAAAGTAAAAGGTAAGGTGATGTATTTTGATTGCGTCCTATGAAAAAACGATTTATAAGAATGAAGATAACGGATTTTGTATCCTGCGTATGGTGAGTGAAGAAAAGGGGTTGTTTCCAAAAGAAGCATTGGAACAGCTAAACAGCAGGTATGACAAGATCCGTTTTTCTGTAAAAGGATATTATCTTCCGGAAAGAGCCAACATGATGCTGGAGCTTAATGGCAAATGGGAAAACAGTAAATATGGTCTGCAATACATGGTGGACAGTTTTCGTGAAATCATCCCCAAAACGAAAGATGGAATTGCAGCATATCTGTCTTCTGGTTTGATTCAAGGTGTCGGTCCAGCCACAGCCACATTGATTGTATCAAAGTTTGGATTGGATACATTGGAGGTTTTAGAACACGAACCAGAGCGTTTGTTAGAAGTGCGAGGCATTACCCAAAAGAAGCTGGATAAAATCCGTCAATCTTTTGCAGATAGCCAAAGTATCCGAGAACTGATGACCTTTCTTTCACCTTATGGCATTTCTGTCAATAAAGCAAAAAAGATACAGGAAGCTTTTGGAGTGAATGCGGTGGAAACCATAAAAAACAGACCATTTGCCTTATGTGAAATTTCCGGCTTTGGTTTTTTGACGGTTGATGAAATTGCAAGAAAAATCAATTTCCAACCGGATGATCCCCTGCGTATGGAAGGCGCCATCATGTATGTATTGGAAGAAAGCAAAGACCATGGCAATGTTTATTTGCCAGAGAGTGAGGTGCTGAAAAAGGCATTAGAGATGCTGAATGAGAAGTGTGAAGATACACCAGTGAGTGAATCTAAGATTCAAAAGGTTTATGACTTGATGCAGAAGAAAAAGACAATTATTTCTGAGCATGAGCAGGTCTATCTTCCGAAACTGTATTTATATGAAAAGGAAACGGCAAAGAATATTGCGGCACTGTTGTGTCGAAAAAAGAAAACTGAAGATTGCAAAAAATTTTGGGAGGAAGCACAGAAGGAAAATGGAATCTGGCTTTCTGAAGCTCAAAGTCAAGCTGTGGAAATGTGTATGGAACATCCGTTTTCTATTATTACAGGTGGTCCTGGTACTGGTAAAACAACAGTACTGAAAGTCATTTTGGCAGTCTATGGGAAGATGTTTCAAGGAAAAGAGGTTTTACTTGCAGCACCCACTGGGAGAGCAGCAAGAAAAATGTCGGAAAGTACAGGATATCCAAATGCTTCTACACTGCATTCCGCTCTTTCTTTGACATCAGATGCCAATGAGCAGGATACGACGGTTTTATCTGCTGATTTCATTATTGTAGATGAAGCATCTATGCTGGATATGCAGCTGGCATATTATCTTTTTGAGGCACTTGCCAGCGGAACAAAGGTTTTGTTCGTAGGTGATATAGATCAGCTTCCCTCTGTTGGTGCAGGAAATGTACTCAGTGAGTTGATTGGCTGCGGTTTAGTCCCGGTAACAGTACTGGACACGGTATTCCGTCAGCAGAACACCAGTAGGATTGCCTTGAATGCCCATGCAATGAAAAATGGAGAGACAAAGTTTTTATATGGCGATGATTTCCAGTTTATTGATGTGAGCGATGTTGCAGAAGCAGTTCAGTCTATTCAGGAAATTTATCAGAAAGCGGTGAAAACCTATGGACTGGAACAGGTGCAGGTATTATCTCCGTTCCGCCTGAAAAGCGATGCCGGTGTGAAAAATCTGAATCAGATGTTAAGAGAATTAGCAAATCCATTGCTCAATAAAACCATGGAACTCTCTTATGGAAGCACATCATTTCGCTTTGGCGATAAGGTAATGCAGACAAAGAATACAGAGATTGCAAGCAATGGAGATATCGGTTTTATTGCAAAGGTAGATAAAAACAATGATGAGGTATTGACGGTCAAGTTTTCAGACCATCGCTGCAAGACATATACAATAGATGAGCTGAATCAGCTGGAGCTGGCTTATGCCACTACCATTCATAAATCACAGGGTAGCGAGTATGAATGTGTGATCCTGCCGATTTTATCCTCTTTCTATGTAATGCTGCAAAGAGCCTTGATCTAAACAGCCATTACCAGAGCGAAGAAAAAGGTGATATTGGTTGGTCAGAAAAAGGCACTTTTTATGGCAATCCATAAAAATAGCAGTGTCAAGCTGGACTATAGTCAATAAAGTGGACACAATTTATAAAGAAAAGTGCCGAGTACAGCTGCTTAGTGCTGTGCCCAGTACCATTCTTCTTTTTCATTTGGTGTCATCATTCCGAGAGAACTATGCGGTCT
>NZ_JADCKK010000031.1:0-28641 GCF_014982935.1 Anaerotignum lactatifermentans
AGTGACTAGAACTTTTGCCTGATTGACACTGGGACAATTATATCATGGGTTTAATGAAGCCTATTGAACAAAGTAACTATTAAATTTTATATAAGAATAATGGTATCTAAAGATACTATACGAGGAGGGATGAGAATGGAATACCGTTTGTTTCAAGAAGAATTGGAGGAGAAAATATTGAGTCCTCTGGCGGCAAAAAGTGCCGCATCCAAAGGGCGGATGCGCCCCGAGGAAAAATGCGATTTCCGTACGGATTTTCAGCGGGACAGAGATCGTATCATCCACTGCAAAGCTTTTCGGCGTATGAAGCATAAGACACAGGTGTTCATCTCTCCCGAAGGAGATCATTACCGCACCCGTTTGACACATACGTTGGAGGTTGCCCAGATTGCACGCACCATTGCCAGAGCCTTGCGGCTCAATGAAGATTTGACGGAAGCCATTGCTTTGGGGCATGACTTAGGGCATACGCCTTTTGGTCACGCCGGGGAGCGGAAACTGGATGAACTCTGCAAAGACAGAGGGGGCTTTGCCCATAATGAACAGAGCCTGCGTGTGGCAGACCGTCTGGAAAAAGACGGAAAGGGACTGAATTTGACATGGGAGGTGCGGGATGGTATACTGAACCACCGTACCAGCGGACACCCTGCCACACTGGAAGGGAAAATTGTACAGCTTTCAGATAAAATCGCATATACCAACCACGACATTGACGATGCCATTCGGGCAGGCATGCTCCGTCCTGAGGATATTCCGGCGGAATATGTGGCAGTCATGGGGGGAACCTCCAGCAAACGCATCAATGCCATGATACGGGATACCATATTACATAGCACCGGCACCGGCGACATCCGCATGAGCCCGGAAATGCGGGCAACCCTCACGGGACTTCGGGCATTCATGTTCCAAAAGGTCTATCACAGTGACATTGCCACCAGTGAGCATGAAAAAGCCCAGAAAATCGTAGGCGACCTCTTTGCTTACTATCTGGAACATCCACAGGAGATGGAGGGAGAGTTCCGCCGCCTCATGGAAGAAGGGGAAACGGTGGAGCAGACCGTTTGTGATTATGTCGCCTGCATGACAGACCGTTTTGCCGTGGCAAGATTCAAGAAACTCTTTATTCCTGCGGAATGGAGCGTCCTTTGATTTATTGATGGATTTTTGCGAAAAATCGGTCTTTTGCGGTCGGTTTTTGTACAAATATACAAAACGTCGCCAAAAGGGAGGATTTTTCGGGGAAATGTCGAAATCATAGAGTATAGCAGGAGAAAGGAAGTGTAACAGCTTCCTTTCTCCAATGTTTACGGAAATTCCGGAAACGTTGTTTCCAAAAAGACGGAAAGGGGGGAGGACAATGCGGTATCCGAGAGAATTGATTGAGGAAATCCGTATGCAAAATGACATTGTGGATGTCATTTCCCAGTACGTCCCCTTGAAGCAAAAGGGCAGTTCTTACTTCGGACTTTGCCCTTTTCATCACGAAAAGACCCCGTCTTTTTCCGTCAACAGTGAAAAACAGTTTTATTACTGTTTCGGCTGTGGAGCGTCTGGGAATGTATACGGCTTTCTCATGGAAATGGAAAACTGTGATTTTCCAGAAGCGGTGAAAAAACTGGCGGAGCGCGCCAACATCCCTTTGCCGGAGCCTCAAATGACGGGACAGGCTCTCGCCATGGAGCGGCTGAAAACAAGGCTCTTTGAGATGCATCGGGCAGCAGGAAGGTTTTATTATGACACCCTCCAGTCGGAAGAAGGCGCACCGGCACGGGCTTATCTGGAGCGGCGGCAGCTGAAGCCAAACCTTGCCAGAAAATTCGGTATAGGTTATTCCCCAGACCGCAGACATGCCCTTTTCGACCACCTGAAAGGGCTGGGATATTCCGTAGAGGATATGGTCAAAAGCGGCTTAGTCATTCCCGATAAGGAAGGAAGCGGCTACCACGACCGTTTCCGGGGAAGGCTTATGTTCCCCATATTTGACGCCCAAGGACGTGTGGTAGGGTTCGGCGGCAGAATTCTAAGCAAGGGGGAACCTAAATATCTGAATTCCCCCGAAACCATACTGTTCAGCAAAAGCCGCAATCTATACGGGCTGAACTTTGCCAAAGCCGCCAGAAAGAAGGAACTCATTCTGGTGGAAGGATATATGGATATGATTTCTGTCTATCAGGCAGGATTCCATAACGTGGTGGCGTCTTTGGGAACGGCATTCAACCGGGAACACGCCATGACATTGAAGAAATACGCCGAGGACGTGATCCTGCTTTATGACAGCGACGAAGCAGGCACAAACGCCGCCCTCCGTGCCATTCCCGTATTGGTGGAAAATGGATTCCATGTGCGGGTGACACAGGTGCCAGACGGCAAAGACCCCGACGAATTCATCAAACAAAACGGCTCAGCAGAATTTTCCAAGCTGCTGGTCAATGCCGTTCATTATATATCGTTCCAGATCGCCTGCATCCGCAGGAAATACGCCCTGGACAACCCGGAACACCGGGTGCGCTTTGCCACAGAGGCGGCGCAGATTTTGACAAAACTGGAAAGTGACATCGAGCGGGATGTGTATACCGCCGAGGTCAGCCGTATGACAGGGGTGGAGGAAAGCGCCATCCAGAATGAAATACGGAAACTCCGCCGCAAAGAAGACGAGGCATTCCAGCAGGAAGCCCAGAAGCGGCAGATACAGATGCAAAGGCAGTACGGCGGCAGAGAAAAGGAAGATAAGGGGCTGTTGGACGCCCAGAAAAGTTTGTTGTATTTTTCTGCCAGCCATCGGCATATATATGAAATTTTACAGAAGGTGTTGGATAAGGACGATTTTCCCACAGAGGTCTACGGCAAGGCATTTGAAGCCATGGGCACTTTATGGGAAGAAGCGGGGAATGTGTTCCCTGCGGAACTGATCAGTTTTTTTGAGGAAGGCGAAGCACAACGGCGTGTCACGGAGATTTTCGCGGCACAACCGCCGGCAGACGATGGGTTTGACCTGCAAAAAGCCGTCAATGAAGCCGCAAAAGTATTGAAGCGGGCAAAGATCGACCGAAAAACGGCACAGGCATCCACCGTGGAGGAAATCCAACAGCTGGTGGAGGAGAAAAGAAAGCTGGAGGCACTGCATATTACCATCTGATATGGTTAGACTATAAGGAACACAGAAAGGGAGGATTGCTTTGAAATCCGTCGAAGAAACCACATTGTTGACCAGACTGGAAGAACTGGTTGCCATGGGCAAAAAGAAGAAAAGCGTATTAGAGTATAAAGAGGTCATGGACCATCTGGCGGATTTGGAATTGGACCCCGACCGCATCGATCGGATTTATGAATATCTGGAAACACAGGGCATTGATATCCTGGGCAATCTGGACGCAGAAGAAGAAGTTGAAAAAGACCTTGACTTGACACTGCCCGAAGGCATCAATATCGACGACCCTGTCAGAATGTATCTGAAGGAAATCGGCAAAGTCCCTCTGCTGTCCGCAGAGGAAGAAGTGGAACTGGCACAGCGTATGGAAGAAGGCGACGAAGCTGCCAAAAAGAAACTGGCAGAAGCCAACCTGCGTCTGGTTGTCAGCATTGCCAAAAGATATGTAGGTCGTGGGATGCTGTTCCTTGACCTGATTCAGGAAGGCAATCTGGGGCTGATCAAAGCCGTGGAAAAATTCGATTACCACAAGGGCTATAAATTCTCCACCTATGCCACATGGTGGATTCGCCAGGCAATCACCAGAGCCATTGCCGATCAGGCAAGAACCATCCGTATTCCCGTACACATGGTTGAAACCATCAATAAACTCATTCGTATCTCCAGACAGCTGCTGCAGGAATTGGGTCGTGAACCGACCGCAGAAGAACTGGCAGTGGAAATGCAGATGCCCGAAGAAAAGGTTCGTGAAATCATGAAGATCGCACAGGAACCTGTTTCTCTGGAAACCCCCATCGGCGAAGAAGAAGACAGCCATCTGGGTGACTTTATCCCCGATGACGACATTCCCGCCCCTGCGGAAGCGGCAGCATTTACCCTGCTGAAAGAACAGCTCATCGAAGTGCTGGATACCCTTACCGAAAGGGAAGAAAAGGTATTGCGCCTGCGCTTTGGTCTGGACGACGGACGTGCCAGAACACTGGAAGAAGTGGGCAAAGAATTCAATGTCACACGAGAAAGAATCCGTCAGATCGAGGCAAAAGCCCTGCGTAAACTGCGTCATCCCAGCCGCAGCAAAAAACTGAAAGATTATCTGGAATAAGAAACACAAGTGGCAGGCGGCAGGCGTACCCAAAAGGGGTATGCTTGCCGCCTGTTTTGCATAGAAAGGAAACAGGTTATGGATATTTCAAAACGATTGCAGGCAGTGGCAGGACTGGTAACACGCCGCAGTATGGCGGACATCGGCACCGACCACGGCTATGTGCCTTTGTATCTGTATGAACAGGGGAAAATCGATAAGGCTTTGGCTTGTGACCTGAACAAAGGCCCTCTGGAAAAGGCAAAGGAAAACATCGCCGCCATGGGGGCAGGAAACGCCATCGAAACCCGTCTGGGCAGCGGACTTTTGCCCGTACATACAGGGGAAGTGGAAAGCGCCGTCATTGCAGGCATGGGCGGTATGCTGATATGCCGTATCCTCAAGGAAAGCGAAGATGTGGCAAAAAGCCTGAAAGAATGGATTCTTTCTCCCCAGCATGATCTGGACGCTGTGCGCCAGACGGTGTGGGATTTTGGCTTTGCCATTGACGAGGAAATTATGGTGAAAGAGGACGGAAAGTATTATCATATTTTCCGCTGTGTCCCCGGCGAGGAGAAGGAAAAAACACCTGCCTCCCTTTTCTACGGCGGCAGATTATTGGAAAAACAAGACCCCATTTTGTGGGAAGAACTGACCAGAGAAGAAGCCCAGTATGAAAAAGTGGCAGAAGGTTTGCGCCAGAGCGGAACCCAGAAGGCGGCGGAACGTCTGGCGGAAATCGAGGAAAAGCTGGCAGTCATTAAGGAGGCGAAAGCATGGTACAAGTAAAAGATATTATGGCAGTCATGGAGGGCATTGCTCCCAGAAAACTGGCGGAAAGCTGGGATAAACCCGGTTTGGCAGTGGGCGACCCTAACCATGAAGTGAAAAAAATACTGGTTGCGCTGGATGTGACAAAAGAAGTCATTGCAGAAGCGGCAGAAATGGGCGCGGATATGATTATCACCCATCACCCCATGCTGCTGTTCCAGAAATTTGACAGCATCACCACAGAAACTTCTGTGGGCAGCAAAATCATTTCTTTGATTCAGAACAACATTGCGGCGTTTTCTGCTCATACCAATCTGGACATCGCCAAGGGCGGCACAAATGACGTATTGGCGGAACTCATCGGCTTGCAGGATTTGACATACTTAGAAGAAACATGGGCAGAGGATTTGAAGAAAATCGCTGTTTTCGTGCCTGTGACCCATGCCGAAGCTGTACGGAAAGCCATGTGTGACGCAGGTGCGGGAGAAATCGGCAATTATACTTGCTGTACCTTCGCTGCACCGGGAGAAAGCACCTTCCTGCCCATGAAAGGCAGCAATCCTTTCTTGGGTGAACAGGGCAAGCTGGAACGGGTGGAAGAAGTCCGTCTGGAAGCTTTGGTGCCTGCATCTCAGGCAGCAAATGTCATCGCCGCTATGAAGGCAGCCCATCCCTACGAAGAAGTGGCTTATGACGTATACGCTGTGGAGCAGAGATACAAAAAAGAAGGCATTGGACGTATGGGCGTATTGCCTGCGCCTGTGGCTTTTGCGGACTTTGCCAGAATGCTCAAAGAAAAATTAGGTCTGGATAGTATTCGCCTGACAGGTGATGCACATAAAATGATTCAGAAGGTAGCCCTTTGCACAGGCAGCGGCGCGGAATTTATCCTGCCTGCGTATTATGATGGTGCGGACGCTTATCTGACAGCGGACATCAAATTCCACGAAGCCCAGAAGGCAGTGGAAACAGGCATTTGTGTGGCGGATGTGACCCATTACGCCAGCGAAGTGCTTATCGTGCCTGTGATTCAGAAAGCGCTGGAACAGGCAGCGGCAGAAAAGGGATGGGCGCTGGAAGTGGTTTGTTCAAAAGTCAACGGGCAGACATTCTGGGCACTGTAAGAGGAGAAAAGGAGGAGAAAAGTCATGGAAACAAGACAGATCAACGTCATGGGAAAAATGGTGGAGATTGCAGAGGGGGCAACCTTTGCCGACGTGGCAAAAGATTTTTCCGGCATGGTCAATGGTCCTATCATGCTGGCAAGACAGAAAAATAAACTGCGGGAACTCCATCAGAAAATCCGCACTTGCGACGATGTGACATTTTACGGTATTGAAAACGATGAAGCTATGCGGGTCTATCGCCGTGGTGTGCTGATTCTGATGACAAAAGCTGTTTACGAACTCTGGGGAAGCGAATCTCTGGTGGTAGTGGAACATTCTTTGCAGAAAAATCTCTACTGCGAAATCCGCAAACCGGAAATGGAAATGACAGAAGAAGTGCTGGCAAAAATCGAAGGCAAAATGCGGGAATATGTGGCAGCAGACCTGCCTATCTGCAAACGCACCATGCGGAAAGAAGATGCCAGAGAAATCGCCAGACGACAGGGCATGCCCGATAAGGATGAACTGTTCCGTTATCGCCGTGCCTCCAATGTGAATCTTTATGAGCTGGATGGCTTCTATGATTATTTCTATGGATATATGCCTGCTTCCACAGGGGATTTGAAAGTCTTTTCCCTCATGGCTTACGAGAACGGCTTTCTCATTCGTTTTCCTGACCCAAAACAGCCGGAAGTGCTGCGGGAATTTTCCAACCCTAAGAAAATCAGCAGTGTATTTCTGGAACAGATGCACTGGTGTCAGCTCATGGGGGTGAAAAATGTGGCAGAACTGAACTATACACTGACCCAGGGGAAGTTTGGTGACCTGATTCGTATCAATGAAGCCCTTCACGAAAAGAAGATTGCGGAAATTGCTGATATGATTCACCAGCGTTTGGATAAAGTCCGTGTGGTACTCATTGCGGGTCCTTCTTCCTCTGGTAAAACTTCTTTTGCGAACCGCCTGTGCATCCAGTTACAGGTATTGGGCATCCAGCCTCATAAAATCTCTCTGGATGATTACTTTGTGGAACGGGATAAAACACCGGTGGATGAAAACGGCAAACGGAATTATGAACATATTCAGGCTCTTGACCTGCCTTTGCTCAACGACGATTTGAAGAAAATGATTGCAGGGGAATTGGTAGACCTGCCTACGTATAACTTTGTTACAGGCAAACGGGAATACAATGGCAACCAGATTCAGACGAAGAAAGGGGAAATTCTGGTGCTGGAAGGCATCCATGGTTTGAACGATATGCTCACATCGGAAATCCCTGCGGAACAGAAATTCAAGATTTTCATTAGTGCCATGACACAGCTGAACGTGGATGACCACAACCGCATTTCCACATCTGACAGCCGTTTGATTCGCCGTATTGTTCGAGATTATCAGTTCCGTGGACGGGACGCGGCGGAAACCATCCGCACATGGAATGACGTTACCGATGGGGAAGCAGAAAACATTTTCCCTTATCAGGAAAACGCCGATGCCATTTTCAACTCCGCAACTATCTATGAATTAAGCGTCCTGAAGCAGTATGCGGAACCTCAGCTCTTTGCCATTGGGGAAGACCAGCCCGAGTATATCACCGCAAAACGGCTCATCAAGTTCTTGGGCTATTTCCTTGCGGCGCCGGGCACAGAAATCCCCAACAACTCACTCATTAAGGAATTTGTGGGCGGCAGCTGCTTTAAGGTTTGACAAACAGCTCCTTTTTGGAGTATAATAATCCACTGAGTAGACTGGACAGTCGCGCTGGATTCGCTCCAGTGAGGAAAGTCCGGGCTTCATAGAGCAGGGTGCCGGCTAACGGCCGGTGGAGGCGACTCTAAGGAAAGTGCAACAGAAATAAACCGCCTGTCTTTTGGCAGGTAAGGATGGAAAGGTGGGGTAAGAGCCCACCGCTCCTACGGTAACGCAGGAGGCTCTGTAAACCCCACCTGAAGCAAGACGAAAGAGGGCAAAGAGGCTGCTCGTCTCTCCTCGATGAAAAGTCGCATGATGCTGTTGGCAACAACAGACCAAGATAGATGGCTGTCCACGACAGAACCCGGCTTACAGGTCTGCTCACTTTTTTAAAAGCAGGAAAATCCGATGTTTTTTGGAAAAATGTCGGATTTTTTTATTTCGGAAATTTGATTTCTTTCCGCTGGAATGATAGAATCAGTACAGAGCGGCAGAAAGGAAGGTGCGATTATGAAGGAAACAAGAAAAATCATGCAGGTGGTCACGCTGCTGTATTTGGTGCTGGTGGGCATCGGGCTGTATATTGCGGCAAAAGTGCTGCCGGGAGAAACTTTGCTCAACGCCATCCTGCCTTTGGCATTGATTTTGATCGTACTTTGGTTTGTGCTGATCTTTGCCACACTGAAATGGCAGAGCAGAAAGAAGTGAGAGGATACAAAGGAGGGATTCCCCATGAACGACAGCGTGAAAAAAATGCTGGAATATAACAGAGTTTTTGTAGACCATGAAATGTACCAACGATATGCAACCACAAAATATCCCGACCGGAAAATTGCCATTTTGTCCTGTATGGATACCCGTATGACAGAACTGCTGCCTGCGGCATTGGGCATCAAAAACGGTGATGTGAAGCTCATCAAAAATGCCGGCGGTCAGATCACCCACCCCTATGGCAGTGTGATTTTCTCCCTGTTGGTGGCTGTTTATGAACTGGGCGTGGATACCATTCTGGTCATTGGTCATGACGACTGCGGCGGCAGAGCGCTGGATGCCAAAAAGATGATTGCCAAAATGGAAGAAAAGGGCATTTCCAGAGATGTCATAGACCATGTGGATGCCAACCATAAAAATCTGGAACAGTGGCTCACTGGCTTTGGCGATATTTGCACCTCTGTTCAGAACACGGTGGATACCATCCGCAACCATCCACTGATTCACAAAGATGTGGAAGTTTACGGTTTTGTCATGGACCCTCATACAGGTGCCATGCGTGAAGTGACATGTGCAGACAAATGATATGGGAATTTTCCCCTGCAAGTAAGCCTATGGCGGCTATCATGAGGGAAATTCTGCGAAAATATCCCAATTGTGAATTTGGCAGGGAATTATTTCCCGGCAATCCCATTCCCATACTGCGGGTGTCTGGCGGCAAAACAACGGCAGATGTGGCAGACTGGGGGTATCTGACCCAGAAAGGCAAGCGAGTCTATAACGCCAGAAGCGAAACTTTGCTGGAAAAACCCCTTTTCGGAAAGGATTTTGTCCAAAATCGCTGTGTTATTCCGGTGACAGGGTTTTGCGAGTGGGACGGAGATGGAACAGGTTGGGATTTTCTGCCCCAAGAGGAAGAAATGCTGTATCTGGCTGGCGTTTGCCGGAAAAAGGCGGAGGGCTGGGAAGCCACCGTTGTGACGGAACACGCCGCAGGCTGTGTGGGAGAGATTCACCACCGCACACCTCTTATATTGTCTGGCGAAAATCTGCGGCAATGGCTTTATGACGAAGCACAGGCGCGGCAGTTTCTGGAAGAAGCCAAAGAACGGGTACTGCTCAAACGGAAGAAGATGGAAGGAGAAACTTTATGAATATGACATATCTGCATCACAGCGGATTTCAGATTGAAACAAAGCATTCTGTACTGCTTTTTGATTACTATACCCAGAACGGGATGTTTGACAGAGTGAATGAAGGGGATTTCCCTCATAAGAAGTTCTATATTTTCGTTTCCCACGGTCATGGGGATCACTACGACCCTGCGATCCTGCGGTGGGCAGACCGGGCACATTATATCCTGTCCGATGATGTGGAACTGCCCAAGGATTTCAAAGGGGAAGTCACATGGGTGAAACCTCACCAGAAACTGACCGTAGATGATCTGGAAATCGAAACACTGGCTTCCAACGATCAGGGCGTTGCTTTTGTGGTGAAAGTAGCCGGCAAACGTACTGTATTCCACGCAGGTGACCTGAACTGGTGGCATTGGAACGGCGAAAGCGAAGAATTCAATAACGACATCGCTGACAGCTATCGTCAGGAAATTGACCTGCTCAAAGGCAGAGAAATCGACGTGGCTTGTGTGCCTGCGGACCCTCGTTTGCAGGACAAATACGATTGGGCAGTTGATTATTTCATGGAAACCGTTGGGGCAAAGGTGCTGCTGCCCATGCACTTCTGGAAACATTTCGACATCTGCGAAAAACTGCGTCAAAAGCCTTACGGCGCCCATGTGGCTTTGATCCGCAGAGAAGGAGATACTTTCATCATTTAAGGCATGAAAGGGAGAAACTGGAGAGATTTTGAACCGCCGGAGAAAAGGCGGCGGAAGCCCAGAAGATATGAAGAACCGCCCAGAGGATATGTGGATGTGTACCAGCCGCCAAAACGGAAAAAACGCCGGAGAAAAGGCGGTATCTTCCGTCGTCTGCTGGTGCTGCTGATTCTGTTTGTGCTGGGCTATGGGGGATTCTTTCTGTATTACCGCTATGGCAAGCCCTATACTGTGGCGCTGGACGCAGGTCATGGCGGAGAGGACGTAGGCTCTGTGGGGGTCATTCAGGAAGTACAGCTGACAGAGCAGACAGTGACGGCTTTGGAAAAGCTGCTGAAAGAGGATGGGCGTTTTCGGGTGGTGCTCACCAGAAAAATGGGTGAGGGCATGTCCATCACCGACCGTAACCGCAAACTTGCCTTTTTGCAGCCGGATTTGATGCTGTCTGTCCATGGCAATGCGGACGAAACAGGGGAAGCATCGGGCTTTGAGTGCTATCCAGCTGTGCCGGGTATGGAAAACCATGAGGCAAGCATGGAATTTGCTGCCCTGCTGGCAGAAGAAATGGAAGCGGCAGGCAGCGAACTGCGAGGCGGCAACGGCATCCGTTTTGGTTATTATGTGAACGGGGAAAAAATGCTGGTGGATTCCACGGACACCACCGTGTATGATTACGATACTTTCGGCGTACTGAAAAATCAGACAGGCGCCGCCGTGCTGGTGGAACAGTGCTTTGTCACCAATGAGAGCGATGTGGCAAACTTCGGCACGGAGGAAGGTTGCCAGAAAGCGGCAGAAGCCTATTATCGGGCAATCCTGCGGTATCTGGGGGCAGAGAAAACAACAGAAAATCAAACAGAACCATAAAAACGTGAAGTCCTTTTTGGGGCTTCTTCATCAGAAAACAAAAAAAGCTGAAATCTTTTCGATTACGAGGATTTCAGCTTTCTTATTTTTATTATGGCTGGAATTGGTGCAAGTCCTGCTGGAGAGATTCCACAAAACGGCTCACATGGAATCCATCGCAGACACCATGATGTACCTGTATGGCAAGGGGCATTTTCCAGTGCCCATGGTGTTCCCATGCCTTGCCCAGTGTGAATATGGGCAGGAGATAGTCATAGCCCTTTTGCAGGTGCAGATGGAAGCCTGTGAATGTGGTCCATGGCACCATGGAAACGGGGAAGGTGTTGGGCGGTGTATTTGGTTTTGCGTCCATATCCAGTACGTTCCCGTAGGTTTCCAAATCGGCTTTGTATTGTGCAAGGAATGTGGAAAAATCCTCGCTGTACTCCGTCCAGAGGTTGGAAAAGGTTTCTTGTTCCTTATGGAAAATGGTGTAGTATGGCTCCATGTTGGAGTAGATGCTCACATTTCCCTTTTCGTCAAAGGCTGTGCGGAACTGCTCGTAGTGGTTCACGTTTTTGGTCAAGAGATACAGCAGGGCAGGATACAGGGAAACGCCTGTTTTCTTCAGGACGGTGATGTCCAGAGAAACAGTTATGCTGTAGGTGCAGGGAATGTCTTTGTGGTAATGAAGGAAATAGGGCTTTCTGTGCCATGTTTCCATGTCGATGGGTGTGAATGTCATTGTCTTTGCTCCTTTTCGTGAAAAAAGCCTGCTCTCTTAGGGGCATCTTCATAAGAAAACAAAGAAAGCTAAACTCCTTATCATGACAACGGATTTTAGCTTTCTTATTTTATGAAAATTTTATTTGTTATGTTTTCTTATGAAAACAGCCGTCGCAATTCCCCTTAAGAAATCAAGAAAAAGAAAAATCAATGTTTTCTTAAGGGGAAGTTGCTTTTGAAAGAGCAGGCAAAAATGTTTATGCGTAAGGTTTGTAATGAGGCAGTTTGCAGTAGAATTCCTGCAATTTCTGGATGCGATGGTCGCTGTCCCATTCTACCAGATAAACGCCCTCGTATTCCCGTTTTTCCCCTTCTTTGTTTACGTTCTGGAAATAGAAAGGTACCAATGTCAGATCCTGATCGTGTACGAAACGGCCAACTTCCCATTTTACGACACGGTTTTCGCTGTTCCATGTTTCAAACCAGCGGCGGATCTGGTCAATGCCTTCGTATTCCCGTCCCTGAAATTCATAGTAATGCACATCCGGTGTAAAAACTGCTTCCAGCGGCAGCAGTTCCTGTCCCAGCCACATATCCAGCCAAGCTTTGATGATTTCTTCGCGTTGTCTCATATCATACACCTCCGACCTTTAGGGTAGTATTGGATTTGTTTTCATTTTAGCACACGCAGGCGGAAAAAACAAGGAAAGTGTGTAATTTGCATAAAAAAAACTCCTCGATGTGAGGAGTCTTTAACAATATCATGAAATATCCAGTTGCTTTTTCTCAAGACGTTTGACAACATCCTGCCGCAGGAGGGTATACAGCACAGACATGAGGGGAATGAAAATGAGCATACCCACAATGCCCATAAGGCTGCCGCCTACGGTAACGGCCACCAATACCCAGATAGATGGCAGACCAACGGAGCCGCCTACCACGTGAGGGTAGATGAGGTTGCCTTCCAGCTGCTGCAATACCAAAAACAGCACGATGAACGCCAGCGCCTGCATGGGGCTGACCATGAGAATCAGGAATGCAGCTACCACACAGCCGATGAATGCGCCGAAAATGGGAATCAGTGCGGTGATGGCAATGAGGACACCTACCAGCAAAGGATAAGGGAAGCGCAGGAGTGTCATGGCAACAAAGAACATGGTACCCAGAATGACGGCTTCCAGACACTGTCCTGTGAGGAATTTGGCGAATGTGCGGTGTGTCAGGGACGCGATTTCCAGCACGCGTTCTGCCTGCTGTTTTTTCAGATAAGCAAACAGCAGTTTCCGGCACTGTCTGCCCAGTTTTTCTTTCTGAATGAGGATATAGCAGGCAAAAACAAAGCCAATGACAAATGTGGTGACGCCGCTGAAAATGCTCTGTACCACGGAGAATGTGGAGCCAAGGATGATGTCAGCGCCGCTCTGGAAAATATTTGTGGCTTTTCTGATGATTTCATCCCAGTTTAAATCCAGATTGGAAAGCCAATAGGAAATTTCCTTGTTGTTGTGGAACAGTTCTTCCAGTTTATCCAGCAGGACAGGGACGTTTGCCTGAATGGTTCTGCCAAGACCGGAAACGGTTCTGCCCAGTTCCGGGAAGATAACCAGCACTGCCAGCGCCAGTACGGCAATGACAAAGACCAGTGTCAGAATCATGCCGAAAGGACGCAGGAATTTTTCCCGTTTTTTTTGACGTTTTTCGTTGATGTCCTTGCTGCAGAGCTTGCAGATGGTGATTTCAATGCGGTTCATGGGGACGCTGAGGATGAAGGCAATGGCGCCGCCCAGAATGAAGGGGGCAAGGATGCCGCCCAGGAAAGAAATGGCAGCAATGACTGCTTCCAGCCGCCACAAACCTACGAACACCGCCAGGGTAAAGACGATGAGCAGGCATATTTTTTTCATGTTCTCTTTATCTAAAGACATTTTTCGAAATGCTCCTTTCTCTATTCGGATTCACTTGTGGTCAAGTATAGCATATATCAGGGAAAGAAACAAATAATTTCGCCCCCTTTTTCCCGAAATCCCTTTACAGGGCAGGGTTTTCCGTTTAAACTAGAATATGATATTTTGCCGACATTTGGCTTCGGCACAAAAGAAAAAGAAAGGAAGATGAAATATGGAAGTCAGAACCAGATTTGCGCCCAGCCCCACAGGCTATATGCACATCGGGAACTTGAGAACCGCTTTATATGAATATTTGATTGCAAAATCCCAGGGTGGGAAATTCATCCTGCGTATTGAGGATACAGACCAGGAACGTCAGGTGGAAGGCGCTGTAGATGTCATTTACAACACCATGCGCATGACAGGTCTGAAACATGATGAAGGTCCCGATATCGGCGGCGACTATGGTCCTTATGTACAGAGCGAACGTATGGGCATGTACATGGACTATGCAAAAGAACTGGTGGAAAAAGGCGAAGCTTACTACTGCTTCTGCACAAAAGAACGTCTGGAATCCCTGAAAGAAAGCAACGCAGAAGGCGCAGCTTTCGCAAAATATGACCGTCACTGCCTGGGTCTGTCCAAAGAAGAAGTACAGGCAAAACTGGACGCAGGCGTACCTTTCGTTATCCGTCAGAAAATGCCCGACAGCGGCACAACCACATTCTCTGACGTGGTATACGGCGACATCACTGTAGAAAACACAGAACTGGACGACCAGATTTTGATGAAAGCAGACGGTTTCCCTACTTATAACTTCGCAAACGTTGTGGATGACCACCTGATGCATATCACACACGTGGTACGCGGCAGCGAATACCTGTCCTCCACACCCAAATATAACCTGCTGTACAAAGCATTCGGCTGGGAACCTCCCGTATATGTACACCTGCCGGCAGTTATGCGTGACGCACACCATAAACTGTCCAAACGTCACGGGGACAAGTCCTTTGAAGATTTGGTAAGAGAAGGCTATGTGGTAGAAGCCATCGTGAACTATATTGCACTGCTGGGCTGGAGCCCTTCCGGCACACAGGAAATCTTCTCCCTGAAAGAACTGGAAGAAAACTTCGATATGGCTGGTCTGAGCAAATCTCCTGCCATCTTCGATATCAAGAAGCTCACATGGATGAACAGCGAATACCTGAAAGCTATGGACTTTGACAAGTTCTATGCACTGGCAGAACCCAAGCTGAAAGAAGCACTGGGCGATACAGATCTGGATCTGAAAAAGATTGCGGCTCTGCTCCAGAAACGTCTGGAAACACTGAACGATATCCCCGGTCTGGTGGAATTCTTCAAAACTTTGCCCGAATACGGCACAGAACTGTATACCCATAAGAAAATGAAAACAAACGACGAAATCGCTCTGTCTTCTCTGGAAGCGGCTCTGCCTGTACTGGAAAATCTGGAAGACTGGAACACTACCAGCATCCATGACGCCCTCATGGCACTGGTTGGGGAACTGGGCATCAAAAACGGTCAGCTCCTCTGGCCCGTTCGTACCGCTCTGTCCGGCGAACCTACTTCTCCCGGCGGCGCTATGGAACTGGCAGACATTCTGGGCAAGGAAGAAAGCCTGCGCAGAATCCGCAAAGGCATCGAACTGCTGAAAGGCTGATTTGCGGTTTTGACAAAATAAAAAAAGAATCGGTATTTTCAGATCATGGGAAATACCGATTTTCTTTTTCTTTGAAAGGAAAAGCGAAGTGAAAAAGGAACTTTTCTGCGGAAAAACCCACTTCCTAAGAATTTCCATGGAATATCTTAATAAATTCGACAGGGTTTCGCAAAAGTTCCGTTAAAAAAGTGTGTTATACTGCTTTTGTAATCAGGAACGGGGGCGTGGGCGATGCAGATATTGCGTATTTTGCAAATAGCAATATTGGGTATTTTATTTTTTCTCACAATGGTACAGATTTACTTTCAAATTTTCTCTCCCCGCCGCAGAAAGAACGGTTGGCGGAGAACCCTGATTTATTGCGGGCTGATGTTCGTAATTTTTCTCATTCCTTCTTTGGCGCCGGCTCCCGTTCAATCTGATTCGGTGACCATCAGCAAGTCGGCGGCACATGTGCCGGACTGGCTGGTTTATTACAACCAGACAGACGAACGCTGGGCACATGAGTTATACGGCGAAGTGGACTATATAGAAGAAGCCGGATGCGGTCCTACGGTGCTGGCTATGGCAGTCAGTTCCCTGACGGACACCCAGGTGAGTCCAAAGGAAATGGCAGACTGGGCAGCAGAAAATGGATATTGTGCGCCGGGCTCCGGCAGTTATCATACCCTCATTGCCGATGGGCTGAAGCATTTCGGATTGGAGTGCGCCACCACCAATGATGGGGCAGAGGTACAGAAAGTCTTGCAGGCTGGTTATCCCGTCATTGCCCTCATGGGGGAAGGTCACTTCACCGGCGGCGGACATTTCATACTGCTCTGCAACATAGACGCCAGAAACGAAGTCTTTGTGGCAGACCCAAAAAGTGTGGAAAACACAGAAAAGCTGTGGTCGCTGGATACCATATTGGCAGAAGCCAAAACAAGCCCTACCACAAACGGGGCTTACTGGATTATTAGACAACAAGTTTAAATTTCGAATATAGAATCATACCCCTCTCTCAAGAAAACGGAAAAAGGACCATCGAACAGATGGTCCTTTTTCTGTGCAGTGTTTTACGAGAGATTTTCTGGAAATAAGTGTTTTGCCGGTTAGTTTTCCAGCATATTGTCGATCATGTCGTCCATGACTTCTTCGGCTTTGACAGCCATCTTTTTGCCTTTTTTCATCATTTTGCGGTAGGTCTTTTTGTCCTGCATCAGATAGCCAACGCCCATGATGGCAGCAGCGCCGCCCACAAGCATGCCAGTGGTGAATTTGTTCATGTTTTTCCGCCTCCTTTTTCTTTTTTAGTATGAGGAAAAGAAAAAAGAATATGCAGGAGAAAATTGGAAAAATAAAAAAAGAAAACCCCCGATGCAAGGGGAGGCGCAAAGGGGGTTTCTAGCATAAGTTTTATTCGCCCAGATCGTGGATGAACAAGCCGCTGCGCAGCTTAGGTTCAAACCATGTGGATTTGGGGGGCATGGTACGTCCGGCGTCTGCCACTGCCATCAGTTCATCCATGGCTGTGGGGAACATGGAAAATGCAACCTGCATTTCGCCGCTGTCCACTCGTCTTTCCAGTTCGCCCAGTCCGCGGATACCGCCGACAAAGTCGATGCGTTTATCCACTCTGGGATCACCGATGGCAAGGACAGGCGCGAGGAGAGAATTCTGTAAGATGGACACGTCCAGTCCATCTACAGGGTCGTGGGACAAAATGTGGTCTTTGGCTTCTAAGAGATACCATTTGCCGCCCAGATACATACCGAAGGTATGTCTGCGAGGGGGATGGCAGGGGGAAGCGGGAGCGGGAGAAACCTTGAAGTTTTCGGAAATCTTTTCCAAAAATTCCTGTTCATTCCGTCCGTTCAGGTCTTTGACCACACGGTTGTAATCCAAAATAAAGAGTTCATCCGCAGGGAACAGTACGGAAAGGTAGTAGTTGAATTCTTCGTCGCCGGTGTAATCCGGTTTCTGTTCTCTGCGTTTCAGACCCACTTTCACAGCAGATGCGTTCCGGTGGTGTCCGTCGGCAATATAGAAGTTTTCCACGTTGGCAAAGCTCTGTACCAACATGCCGATTTCTGTATCGCTGTCAATGACCCATACAGTGTGACCGATGCCGTCATCGGAAACAAAGTCATAGACAGGAGGCACTGCCGCTGTATAGCCGTCGATGATGGCTTTGGCGTCAGGATTTTCTTTATATGCTAAGAAAATAGGACCTGTGTTGGCATTGAGGGTATCCACATGACGGATACGGTCTGCTTCTTTGTCGGCACGGGTCAGCTCGTGCTTTTTGATGGTGTCATTGAGATATTCGTCAATGGCGGTGCAGACAACCAGTCCTGTCTGGCTTCTGCCGTCCATGGTCAGTCGATAGATGTAGAAATTGGGCAGCAGATCCTGTGTGAAGATGCCTTTGTCCAGCATGTCATAAAAGGTGTCTTTTGCCTTTTCGTATACAGCAGGGCTGTAAGGGTCTGTGCCTACAGGCAGATCGATTTCCGCCCGGTCAATATGTAAAAAGGAATAGGGATTTCCCTTTACCATTTCTCTGGCTTCCTCTGTATTCATCACGTCATAAGGCAGGGCTGCCACGTCCTTGGCATATTCAGGTGCGGGACGGATGCCCATAAAAGGTCTGATGGTTGCCATATTATCCCTCCTGATTCAGTACGCGTACTTTTTTAACACTGTGGATGGCATAGAGGTCATCCACCAGTTCGTTGACGTTTTCCGGCAGGTTATCGCAAACGATGATGTTGTAAGCCAGCTCGCCTTTGGAGTTGTTTACCATCTTGTCGATGTTGATATGGTGCTTGGTAAATACGGCACCCAACTGCCCGATCATGTTCACGATGTTGGAGTGGGAAATGGCAATACGAGGTTTGCCGGAATAAGGCACGATACAGCCGGGGAAGTTCACGGAATTGCGGATGTTGCCGTAACGCAGGTATTCCCGCAGTTCCACAGCAGCCATTTCGGCGCAGTTTTCCTCGGATTCCGGTGTAGACGCACCCAGATGAGGCAGAACGATGATGTTTTCGTTGCCCAGCAGGGTTTCGTCAGGGAAGTCTGTGATATATCTTGCAATGATGCCTTTTTCAATGGCGTCTTTCAGTGCTTCGTTGTCTACCAGACCGCCTCTGGCAAAGTTCAAAAGTCTTGCGCCTTTTTTGGTTACGGCAAAGAGTTTTTCGTCAAAGGTGTTTCTGGTTTTGTCATTCAGTGGAATGTGAATGGTGATGTAATCGCTCTTGGATACCAGTTCTTCCAGTGTTTCCGCTTTATCAACGGAAGCGGACAGATGCCAAGCGGCTTCCAGTGTCAGGAAGGGGTCATAGCCGATGACGTCCATGCCCAAGTCCAAAGCGGCATTTGCCACCAGTACGCCAATGGCGCCCAGACCGATGACGCCGATGGTTTTTCCCGCGATTTCGGGACCGATGAACTGCTTTTTGTTAGCTTCTACGGCTTTTTCCACGTTTTCATTGCCTGCCAGAGTCTGTACCCACTGAGCGCCGTTGATGATGCGGCGGGAGGATACCAAGAGACCTGCCAGCACCAGTTCTTTTACGGCGTTGGCATTGGCACCGGGGGTGTTGAATACGGGAATCCCCATTTCTGTGCATTTGTCAATGGGAATGTTGTTGGTGCCTGCACCTGCGCGGGCTACCCCCAGCAGGTTGTCGTTGAGCTCCATGCTGTGCATGTCGAAGCTGCGCAGAATGATGCCCTCAGGGCGTGCAGCTTCCGGGTCTATGTGAAATTCTGCTTCAGGCAGTTTGCTCAGACCTGCCTGAGAAATCTGGTTCAGTGTTTTGATGGTATACATACGGACATTCTCCTTTACTTGTTTTCTGCTTCAAACTGTTTCATAAACGCCACCAGCGCTTCTACGCCTTCTTTGGGCATAGCGTTGTAGATGCTGGCACGCATGCCGCCAACGGTACGATGACCTTTCAGATTCACAAAGCCTTTTTCGCTGGCTTCTTTGATGAATTTTGCGTTCAGTTCTTCTGTGGGCAGCACAAAAGGCACGTTCATGAGGGAACGGTCTTTTTTCTGCACAGTGCCGTGGAACAGGGCAGAACTGTCCAGAAAATCATAGAGCAGTGCCGCTTTTTCTTCATTGCGTTTCTGCAGAGCTGCTACGCCGCCTTGTGCTTTTACCCATTCAAACACTCTGCCCATGAAGTAAATACCGTAAGTGGGCGGTGTGTTGTAAAGGGAATTGTTTTTGGCATGGATGTCATACTTGAGCATGGTGGGTGTGAAATCCATGGCATTGCCCAGCAGGTCTTCCCGGATGATGACAACAGTCACCCCGGCAGGACCCAGGTTTTTCTGAGCACCCGCAAAGAGCAGACCGAACTTTGTGATGTCGATTTCCTCGGACAAAATGGAGGAGGACATATCCCCCACCAGAGGAACATCGCCCACATTGGGCAGTTTGGTCCAGCGTGTGCCGTAAATGGTGTTGTTTAAAGTGATATAGAAATAGTCCGCATGTTTGTCAAATTTGGATTCATCCAGTTCGGGGATGCGGTCGAAAGTGGTGTCGGCAGAAGAAGCCACAATGTTGACTTTGCCGTAGCGTGCCGCTTCTTCTGCGGCTTTTTTTGCCCACTGACCTGTTACCACATAGTCTGCCTTGTTGTTTTTGTTCATCAGATTCAGCGGAATCATGGCAAACTGTGTGGAGCCGCCGCCCTGCAGGAACAGGATTTTGTAATTGTCGGGAATGTGCATCAAATCCCGCAGGTCTGCCTGAGCCTTTTCCAAAATGCCTTCGAACACTTTAGATCGATGGCTCATCTCCATTACGGACATGCCTGAGGAGCCGTAACAGACAAATTCTTTTTGCGCCTGTTCCAGAACTTCCAGTGGCAGCATGGATGGTCCAGCTGAAAAATTGAATACTCTTTCCATAAATAAGCCTCCCTTAAAGTGTGATAAGTAATGATGTCCCGATTGTGTGGGACGGAAAAAGACCAGGGTCTTTTTGGTTTTATGAAGTTGATTATAGCACGGCAAGCGGAACCGTCAATAAAAAAGAAGTATTTTTTAAAGTGTAAAAAAAATTTCGGAGGATAGCGCAAAAAAAGTACAAAAAGTTGCCAAAAAAATGTCAATATTAAACAGACAAATGTCCACGTATAAAATACAAAAATGAATACTGTCTTTTGTATACAGCAAAAAGCCCATAGAAATCAAGCCTTCCCCAAAAAGCGAAAATCCATCTGTCGCTGTATCAGCTTATGGTCTGACAAAAGAAAGGATGACGTTTTTTTGCATTCAAAAGACAAATTCTTTGTTGTGTTCGCACAAAAAGGACAAAAAAGAACACATCCCCAAAAATATTTTGGAGGGGATGTGCTCCATGAAAAGAGAATTATTTTTCTGCCAGCATTTTGCAGGTCAGGTCTACGAACGCTTGAGCGGCGGGAGAAAGTTCTGCTTGTGGCAGAGCAATGCCAAGAGAAATGGTATGAGGCGGGTCTAAAGGCAATTTGACAACGTTAGCCGTGTGCCCTTCGGTGATGAGGCGGTTCATGATACTCATGCCCAAACCCTGGGCAATCATAGAAAGGGCGGCATGGTTTTCGATGGTTTCATATTTCACTTTGGGGTGGATGTCATAAGCGCGGAACAGCTGGACAACGTCATAATCGGCGCCATAAGCAGGCATGATGAAGTCCTCTTGCTGGCAGGCGGAGAGAGGATATATCTTTTCTCCTGCCATGGGATGTTCCGGCGGCAGTACAGCAATCATGGGGTCTTTTCGCAGGGGAATCCATGTGTAAGGACTGTCGGACTTTTCGCTGTAAAGGCAGACATCTACCTGTCTGTTTTCCAGAAAGCTGTCCAGTTCCTGATGGATGCCTTCTTTTAATATGATGCGGATGCCGGGATAGGACACGGCAAAGGCTTTGATGACGGGAGGCAGCCAGCAGGTGGCAATGCTGGTGTAAACGCCGATGGTAAGGCGACCTGTCTGTAAGCCGTTGATGCGGGAGGAAATCTGCTCAAAACGGTTGGCACAGTCTGCCATTTCCCGCAGAACAGGCATCAGCTCCAAGGCGCTGGGGGTGGGAACAACGCCAGTTTTGGAGCGGTACAGCAGGGGAAAGCCCAGTTCTGCTTCCAGATTGGTCATCATGTGGCTGATGCCCGAAGGGGTGTAGTGGAGCTGTTCCGCTGCCTTTGTGAAACTGCCTGTATCAATGGCAGCCAGAAGCGCTTCGCATTTTTTAAAATCCATTTTGTGACCTCCTTATCTATGACGATTCTTCATAGATAATAGTATAAAACAGCGTTTTACTTTATACAAGAGGGGCGTTATACTGAGGGCAGATATTTCGGAAAGGAAGGCGGTAAGGTATGCAGAAGAAAGAAATGGCAGGGCTCATGGTCATTGCGGCAGGATGTCTTTGGGGTGTCATTGGATTGTTTTCCCGCAAGTTGTCGGCGGTAGGGTTTGATGCCGTGCAGATTACGGCGCTGCGCAGTCTGGTGACGGCTGTAGGGCTGTTTTTGCTGCTCTTTTGCAAAGACCGGAAACTTTGCCGCATAGATTGGAAAGACCTGTGGATGTTCTTAGGCACAGGCATTTGCAGCATTGCCGGATTCAACATCTTTTACTTTGTGACCATCAGCGTCACCACATTGTCCGTGGCAGCTATCCTCCTTTATACAGCGCCTTTTTTCGTTATGGTATTGTCTGCGGTGCTGTTTCATGAGAAAATCACTGCCCAGAAGGTGAAAGGGCTTGTATTCGCTTTGGCTGGATGCATCTGCACCACAGGGATTTTCAGCGGCAGTTTCCATGTGACGGTACTGGGCATCCTCACAGGTGTTGCATCTGGTTTCTGTTATGCTCTTTATAGTATTTTCGGGAAATTCGCCCTGAAAAAATATACTTCCGAAACGGTGACACTCTATACATTCCTTATGGCATCTGCTGCCATGTTGCCTCTGTCCCATCCGGCGGACATGTTTTCTCTGGCAGTCAGTGATTTTTCTCTGACAGGCGGCATTTTACTGCTGGGTTTGGTGTGTACCCTTCTTCCTTTTCTGCTCTATACCAGAGGGCTGTCCCGTATGGATTCGGGAAAAGCCTCTGTTCTTGCCTTTGCGGAGCCCCTGACGGCAACCCTTATGGGGGTAGTTGCTTTTGGCGAAGTGCCGGATGGCTTTGGCTGGCTGGGTGTTGCGCTACTCTTTGGCGCATTGGTACTGCTGCAAATGCCCCAGAAACAAAGAAAAACTGGAAAGATTCCGAACATTTCGTAAAATATAAATTCCCATTTCCTTAGGAAAAAAGACGGTGACGGCTATTTTTGGCACGACCGTCTTTTTTTCCTGTCTAAAACATAAACATGACAGGAGGGGGGAATGGATATGGACGAAAAGAAGCGGCGATATTTGTTATGGGCGTGTTGTATGGTCATTTGCCTTTGTGTGCTCCATCAGGGACGGGCAGCGGAAACCATGCTGCCTGTGGCGGAAAAGACCATTGTGCTGGATGCGGGGCACGGCGGCTGGGACCCGGGAAAAACAGGGAAAACCGGTGTGGATGAACAGGAACTGAACCTTGCCATTGTGAAAAAATTGCAGGCATATCTGGAACAGGGGGGCGCAAGGGTCTATGTGACCAGAGGGGACGGCATGGCTTTGGGGCAGAGCAAACAGGAGGATATGCGGGTGCGGAAAGAAATCACCAATGAAAGCGGCGCGGATTTGCTGGTGAGTATCCATCAGAACGCCTTTCCTTCTTCCTCCGCCAAAGGGGCACAGGTTTTTTACCATAGCCAGAGCGAGGAAGGCAAAGCTCTTGCCCAATGCATACAGGAAAGTCTGCGGCAGAGGGTAGACAAAGAGAACACCAGACAAATCAAGGCAAACAGCGATTATTACATCCTTCGCACCACCCAGATTCCGGCGGCATTGGTGGAGTGCGGCTTTTTGTCAAATGGAGCGGAAGAAGCCAAACTCAATGACGATACTTATCAGGAACAGATGGCATGGGGCATTTACTGCGGTATTCTGGACTATTTTGCGGCGAAAGACGGCGCCGGAGGTTTACAGCTTGCGGAAAAGCGGATATAATGGGAAAAACGACGAAAGGCTTTGATTATTAGGAAGGAATGGAACCATGGAACAGAATTTTCAGACACTGGGACTGTCCGACGCCCTTGTGGCAGGCTTGGCAAAGCAGGACATCACCGTGCCCACAGATATACAGACAAAAATGATCCCTGCCATCATGACAGGGAAAGACGTGGTCGGCAGATCGGAAACAGGCTCTGGTAAGACATTGGCTTATCTGCTGCCCATTTTTCAGCGGATTGACCCCAATGTAAGGGGCACACAGGCAATCATCCTGACACCTACCCATGAACTGGCTGCGCAGGTGCACCGTCAGGCGGAACTGCTGGCAAAGAACGCTGGCGTTAATGTGGGCTGTGCCCTTATCATCGGTACTGCAAGATTGCAGCGTCAGGTGGAACGCCTTCGTGAAAAACCGCCCATCGTAGTAGGCTCCACAGGTCGTATTTTGGACCTGATCAAACGGAAAAAAATTCAGGCACATCTGGTAAAGACCATCGTGCTGGATGAAGGGGACAGACTGCTGGAAGATGGCAATTTCGCGGCGGTGCAGGCTGTGATCAAAACAACTCTCCGTGACAGACAGCTGGTGCTGCTTTCTGCTTCCGTTGGCGGCGAAACCCAGCAGCGTGCAAAAGAAATCATGAAGGAAGATGCCCTTTTTGTGGAAGGGGCTTCTCAGGTGGGACAGGTTCCCGATACCATTTCCCATTACTTTATCCTGACTGCACCCAGAGAAAAATTCCTCATGCTGCGGAAAGTGCTGGCAGGGGAAAAACCGAAAAAAGCTATGGTATTTCTCAATAACCCGGAAAACATCGAGGTTACTGTGGACAAGCTCAATTACCATGGCATTAAGGCAGCTGGCATCTACGGTCAGGTAGGCAAGTTGGACAGAAAAACAGCACTGGACGATTTCAGAGAAGGTCGTGTGCAGGTATTGGTGGCTTCTGACATTGGTGCCAGAGGTCTGGACATCCCTGACGTGACTCATGTTATCAATCTGGATATTCCCGAAGACCCTACCCATTATCTCCATCGGGCGGGACGCTGCGGCAGACAGGGACAGACAGGCTGTGCCATCTCCATCGTAACCCCTTATGAACGCCGCTGGATTCATAAGTACGAAAAGGTATGGGGACTGCGTTTTGCCCAGAAAGACATGGTTTACGGCAAGCTTACCGACAGCACCAAGACCAAAAAAGACTTGGAGCCTAGAAAATCCCAGCCCAAGGAAAAATCCCAGCCCAAAGGACAGGCAAAAAGCGGCAAGAAGTTTGTAACAAAAAAGAAAAAATAAATCCCGAAAAAATCATTGTGGAAATCATGGAAATCATGTATCATAAATAAGGAACTTTTAAGTAAAAAACAACATTGCAGGAGGTAGCGAATATGAGCGAAAAATGCGGATGCGGCTGCGGTCATGACCACGAACACGAAGAAGACGTAATGGATCTGGAAACCATGTTCCTGACACTGGACGACGATACAGAAATGGAATGCGGCATTCTGGGCGTATTTGAAGTGGAAGGTCTGGAAGGCAAAGAATACATTGCCCTGCTTCCTTTGGAAGACGAAACCGTTCTGCTGTATGAATACAAAGAAGTTGGCGACGAAATCGAACTGAACGTTATCGAAGATGACGATGAATTCGACAAAGTTTCCAACGCTTTCTACGACATGTACGAAGACGAAGAATAAACCGAACACAACAAGGGGCAGGGCATGGGGAGACTATGCTTCTGCCTTTTTGTGTCTGAAGAATATTTTACCAGAATATGGAGTGTGATGAGATGAAAGGAAAAAGACTGAGCGCTATGGCAGTGGCAGCCATGCTGGGGGTATTGCTGGTGCCTGCCAATGCGTATGCGGCGAATGCGGACTGGACCGCAGGAAATCCCCTCATTGCCCACGCTTTGGGGGAATATGACGGAAAAATCGAAACCAACTCTCAGGAAGCCTTTATTTCCTCTTGGGAAAACGGCTACCGCGTCATGGAGGCGGATTTTATCTATACATCTGACGGGGCACTGGTGGTGCGCCATGACTTCGACGCTGACGGCAGTTATTACCGTCTGGAAATCGAACCGGGCAGCAATCTGGTCATGGACAGCAATACTTTCCAGAATCAGAAAATCATTTATGAACAGACCCCTATGACAGCTGTAGACCTGATGTATCTGATGACCACTTACACAGACGTGTATCTGGTGACAGATACAAAGGATACAGATAAAGCCACTGTCCAGAAACAGTTCCAGGATCTGAAGAATATTGCCAACAATATTGGTCATCCCGAAATTCTGGACCGCATTATCCCGCAGATTTATAGCGAGGAAATGTTGGGTTGGATCAAGGAAATCTATGACTTCCCTCAGTGGATTTATACCCTGTATTTGCAGACCAATGTAGACTATGCAGAAACAGCGGATTTCTGCGCCAAAAACGGCATTGGCGTTGTGACCATTGAAAAAAGCCGCCTGACTCAGTCTATCGTGGACACTTTCCAGGCGAAAGATGTGCAGGTTTATGCCCATACGGTAAACCGCTATTTGCAGTTTGAGGACCTGCTGGCAATGGGTGTCAGCGGCATTTACACAGACAGCATCAAGCCTTATGAACTGGATTGGATAGGTCTGGAAAACGCAAGAAAACTCTCCGTGGAACCTGTGAACATGGGCAGCAACAACTATACCCTCCATACCATGGACATCATGGGCACCAAGTATGTGAAACTCCGTGACTATGCGGCAATGTTGTCCGCAAATGGCGGATTCTCCGCACAGTTTGACGTTACTACAAACACATTGGCACTGAAAAACAGCGGTACCTTCACCACACTGGGCAATGAACTGCTGCTGAAAGAAAGCGACCGCCTCATTACCAAAAGAGCGGAAAACAAACTGACTTATAACGGCACAGAAGTGACCTTCACAGGCTACACCATCGACGGGGACCTCTATTATCCTTTGCAGGGCATGCTGGATTTGACCGGTCATGCACTGGAAACAAAAGACGGCGTCACAACGGTGACAAAAGCGGCAAAAACAGAGAAATAAAAAAGCATGAAAAGAAAGCAACTTCCCCTTAAGAAAACATTGGTTTTCCGTTTTATTAATTTCTTAAGGGGAATTGCGACGGCTGTCTTCAGAAGAAAACATACCAAATAAAATCTCAGTAAAAATAAGAAAGCTGGAATCCTTTGTTTGATGAGATTTCAGCTTTCTTTGTTTTCTTATGAAGATGCCCCTACGGCTGTATCCTTGAAAAATGAAGGGTTACAGCCTTTTTATTTCGGGAAAAAGTACACCTGAACTCGTTGACAGAAAATACAAACAGTGGTATGCTGTGGACAGAAGAACAACAAATTTTTACATTTGCTGGGGGTGCCGCGCAAACGGCTGAGAATCGGTAATGGGTCCGATACCCTTATTTCACCTGATCTGGATCATGCCAGCGTAGGGAAGCGGAATCTTGCAGAACAGGCACAGCAAAGCGGCTGTGCTTTTTTTATGCAAAGGATGCCCACCTTTTCCAGCAATGTAAACGGACTGAGAAAAAAGGAGAGAGGCACTATGAAAACAAAGAAAATGGCAATTTCGGCAATGTTCATTGCAGTGGGCGTTTTGGCTGGGAATATCATTTACATCCCTGTGGGGGCATCCAAATGCTTCCCCGTGCAGCATACCCTGAATATACTGGCGGCAGTATTTCTGGGACCTGCTTACGGCGTCATCAACGCTTTCTGCATTTCCCTGCTGCGCAACTTCATGGGCACAGGCTCTTTGCTGGCATTCCCCGGCAGTATGGTAGGGGCGTTTCTGGCAGGGATGATGTATAAAATGACAAAGAACAATTGGGCAACGGCAGCTGCGGAAGTGGTTGGCACAGGGGTTCTGGGCGGTCTTTTGGCAGTGCCCATGGCAATCCTTTTGATGGGTCAGGAAGCCGGCGCATTGGCTTTTGTGCCTTCTTTCCTGCTCAGCTCCTTCGGCGGCAGCGTCATTGCCATGATTTTGCTGAAGTCTGCCCATTTTGTGCAGGCAGCAAAAAAGAGTATTTGAAAACAGGAGGAATGAAGTATGAAACATGTATTGACCATAGCTGGTTCTGACACCTGCGGCGGCGCTGGCATTCAGGCAGACCTGAAAACATTTTCCGCACAGGGCACTTATGGTATGAGCGTTATTACAGCGGTAACTGTCCAGAACACACAGGGTGTATTCGGCTGCCAGGACATCGACCCTGAAATCATCAAAGGTCAGATTGACGCCATTTTTACAGACATTGAAGTAAGCGCTGTAAAAATCGGTATGGTATCCCAGATTCCTACCATCCACGCCATTGCAGACAAACTGGAACAGTATCAGCCCAAGAATGTTGTGCTGGACCCTGTTATGATTTCCAAGAGCGGTTTTGACCTGATGCAGCCCGAAGCCAAAGAAGCACTCATCACCAGACTGATTCCTCTGGCTTATGTCATCACTCCCAACCTGCCGGAAGCAGAAGTCATCACAGGTCTGAAGATCAACGACCTGGCTTCTATGGAACAGGCAGCAAGAGCCATTCATAAAATGGGCGCCAAAAACGTGCTCATCAAAGGCGGCCATCTGGAAGACGACGCTACAGACCTGCTCTTTGACGGGGAAAACATTGTGACACTTCATTCTGACCGTATCAATACAAAGAATACCCACGGCACAG
This sequence comes from Anaerotignum lactatifermentans, assembly GCF_014982935.1. Taxonomy (NCBI): domain Bacteria; kingdom Bacillati; phylum Bacillota; class Clostridia; order Lachnospirales; family Anaerotignaceae; genus Anaerotignum; species Anaerotignum lactatifermentans. The sequence goes on from NZ_JADCKK010000031.1 coordinate 28,287, forward strand.
GATGCACCATGTCCTCCTGTATTGCGGCAAATCTGGCAAAAGGCAAAACTGTGGAAGAAGCAGTGCGCATTGCCAAAGATTATATCACAACAGCCATTGCCCATTCTCTGGACATTGGCAAAGGCGTAGGTCCTACCAACCATTTCTATGAACTCTATACCAAAGCTGGTATCTGGGACGAAATCAAAGATTGATTCTCTTTCGGAGCATGTTTTTCTGGACATGCTCCTTTTAGTACCATATAAGTGTAAGAGATAAAGCATATCATTTGTGCTTTACCCTCTGCACTTATTTTTTTATGATAAGGGAGTAATTGGTCTGGCGAGGCTCTTTTTGGATTAATCACATCCGTCAT
>NZ_JADCKK010000032.1:0-27788 GCF_014982935.1 Anaerotignum lactatifermentans
ATAACCATCGAATCAAAGCAAAGTTAAAGGGCTTGCCACCTGCAATTTACAGACAACAAGCCCTTCTGGCTTCTTAAACAATTTTAATTTGAAAATATTGTCTAACTTTTTGGGTTCAGTTCATCATGATAAGGATTTCAGCTTTTTTTTTCTATGAAAATGTCCCTTATGGGTTCTCGGGTCTTTTTTCATTATGTCATACTTTCGTTGTGTTTCAAACGGAAATATAGTGTTCCCGCAACAATTAAGGAAATTGAATCTACAATGGGCTGTACCCACATACATCCATAAAGAGGCATTAGACGATCCATCAAAAAGAGCAGAGGAATATCCAAAACACCTTTCCGCAACACAGAAGTGATGAGAGATTCTTTTACTTTCCCCATGGCCTGGAACTGGATAATCATTGGATAGCACAATGACATCATAGGCATTGCTGTAACCATTCTCCGCAAAAATCCAGCACTGTATGAAATAGTTGTTGCATCCTCGATGAATAAGGCAGACAGCTGTGGCGCAAACAATTCATAGCAAACCAAGCAAAGCAGGGAAAAAGAAAGAGAAATCATGCAGCCAAAGCGGAAGGATTTTCGCCTCCTGGTTTGGTTGCCAGAAGCATAATTATATGCCAGCAAAGGTAGAAGCCCACTAGATACACCAATGGAAAAATAAAGGGGCAATTGGTCAAGCTTTTTAACAATACCCAATGCAGCAACCGCTTCTGTTGCATATTTCGATACAAATTTTGCCTGCGCCGCAATGGCAACCACTGTTAAGGCATATTGTACTGCGGATGGAAATCCTACAGACAATATGCTTTTCAAATGCAATTTCGCGTACCGTAAGTATTTCGGATCAATATGAATTACAGAGTTCTTTCTCATTCGATACAAAGAAATCAGGAAAAATACCGTTGCCAAAACATTGGAAAGAGCTGTTGCCATACCTGCACCGACAGCACCTAATCCAATAAACTGTGGCAATACAAAGAGTGGGTCTAAAACGATATTGATAATCCCACCCAAAGAAACGCCAAAGGATGCCAAGCCGGCACTGCCTTCTGAACGGATCAGGTTGGCAAGAAGGGTATTCAAAACCGTAAAAGGACCGCCTAAAATAACCACGTATTTTGCATATCCCATAGTAAGCTCAAAAGTTTCTTCCGTTGCGCCACAAAGAAATAGAATCGGACGAGACAAAATAAAAAATACCAGTGAAAACAGGCAGGCGCAAATCAATCCACCCCAAAAGGAAACGGATGCAATCTGCTTGGCACGCAATGTTTGTTTTTTACCCAAAGCTCTGGCAATGGCACTGGCTCCGCCCACACCAAACAAATTGGAAATTGCAGTAAGCATGACAAAAGAGGGTGCGGCAATGGTAATGGCAGCCGTCTGATGTGGATCATTAAGCATTCCGACAAAATAAGTATCTGCCAAATTGTAAATAAGTGCAATCATTTGGCTGACAATGGCAGGAATAATCTGTTTACACACAGCCTGATGAACGGGCAGCGTTTCAAAAATAGCAGTGCGATTTGCAGCATTCATGACAGCATCTCCTTTTCTTCATTTTTAATATTCTCATAAGCCATTTTCAGCAGGCGGTAGAATGTTTCCTGTTCTTCCTCTGTCATACCAGACAATAGCCTTAATACAGTCATTTCTCGATTATGTGCCATCTTTACTCCTAAATCTTTTCCATTTTCAGTGGGAGAAACACTACGACAACGTCCATCTACTACAGATGGCGTTAAGGAAACAAGACCTTTTTCTTCAATTCTCTGTACCAGCCCACGGGCAGTTTGATGGGTAATCTCTAAATAATCCTTCAAATCTGTTACAGTGCTTTCTGGATTTGCCAAGAAATATTGAAGACTATCAGCCTGACTGGTTGTCAAACCGAGGGCTTCCAAGTGACGATTTCTATTTTTGATAAGCGTATTTGCCAATTTTAAAATCAAACGTCCTAATTGATGTGCATCCTCATAATTCATCGTATCCTTCCTTTCCGAATCATATTCCTATAAACACAATTATTGTACAGCTTGCTGTATATATAGTCAATGATCGTCCACTTAAAAATCATAGTTTTATCCAGAAATAAAGAAATTTGTCTGAAAAGCATAAAAAAACAGTTAAGATTACTGAATTTCCCTTTAAAAATCAATATTTTTGGTGCATGATATTGAAAAATCCATTTTACGACAAAAGGAGGGAATTTTAATGGAGTCTTATGATTTTTTGCTGTTTGTTGCGGTCATCCTGCTATCTACCAAAATATTTAGTTTACTTTCGCAAAAAGTAAATATGCCACAAGTTGTCGGTGCACTTTTAGTAGGTGTACTTTTAGGTCCAAGCTGTTTGAACATCTTACACGAAACGGATTTCCTTGAGAAATCAGCAGAAATCGGTGTCATTTTTCTGATGTTTCTGGCTGGGCTTGACACTGATTTGGAGGACTTGAAAGCAACTGGTAAATCTTCCATTATCATTGCCTTCGTTGGTGTTTTGATTCCTCTTGGAAGCGGATTTTTGACGTACTATCTGTTCTTCCATGGAGAAAGACCCGATTCTGTTTTATTCTTAGAAAGCGCTTTTATCGGTACTGTTTTAACAGCAACATCTGTAAGCATTACAGTTGAAACGCTGCGGGAAATGGGAAAATTGCGCGGAAGAGTAGGGGCTTCTATTCTTGGTGCAGCCATCATAGACGACATCTTAGGGATTATCGCTTTGACTGTCATCACCAGCTTTACAGCGCCTGACGTTAAAATCTGGGTCGTATTGATAAAAATTGTATTATTCTTTGTTTTTATCGGTGTTTGTGGATTTTTTGTATTCCGCTTGTTCCGAAAACTGGAAATCGTCTATGGTACCAAAAGAAGAGTTGCCATTTATGCTGTTTCTTTTTGTCTTTTGATGGCATATATTTCAGAAGTATTTTTTGGTGTTGCAGACATCACAGGAGCATATTTTGCAGGATTGATACTGTGTAACGTTACGGAAACAAAATCCTATATTGCATCAAAAATCAATATTACGTCCTACATGTTTTTCACGCCAATCTTCTTTGCAAGCATGGGGATCAAAACAATTGTAACAGACATGTCGACGGAACTGATTCTCTTCACCATTGCACTTTTGCTGGTTGCCATACTTTCTAAAATTATTGGCTGTGGATTTGGTGCAAAGTTATGCGGATTCTCAAATATGGATTCCTTAACCATTGGAGTAGGGATGATTTCCAGAGGGGAAGTTGCATTGATTGTTGCGCAGAAAGGGGAGCAGGCTGGACTGATATCCGATTCGCTTTTCCCTGCCATTGTCCTTGTTGTTATCGTAACAACACTAATCACACCAATTTTGTTGAAACTCGTTATGCAGGCAAGTGATCGAAAACAAGCAGTGCAATGTGAAACATAAAATATTTGGAAGCATAACAAAAGGTCGTTCCATCAGAAATATGATAGAACGACCTTTTTATGTGTTTAAAAAAAATTCCAATTATGATGCGCTATTCAGATTTTCCAGTGCCAAATTTACATTTTCAATCTGATTAGAATCTGGATATGTGGATTTGATCTTTTCATAATATTCTTTAGCTTTAGCAGTATCCTTTTCTTCTTCTGCGATTTTGGCTAAATAGTAATAGGCATCATCAATGAAGTTTTCTGATGTTGTGTAGTTCAAGCACTTTTCCAGATAAGGCTTTGCATCTGTGAAATTATTGCTCAAAAATTCGCTCTTTCCTTTGGTATATAAGGAATTCGCAGCCTGCGGATAAGCTTCTGTTTTCACAGATTCGTATTTCTGTAAATCTTCATCACTAAACCCAACTGTTTCAATGCTGTCTAATGTAGCAACACATTCTTCAAATTGCTTATCATTCAGCTGAGAAACTGCTGTTTCCAGTAATTCCAGATTTGCCTGTTTTGTTTCCTCGCTGCGAAGCTGTTTATTTTCTGCTTCCAGTGTGGTTACTTTTTCGCGCATTGCCAATACTTCTTCAGGTGTCATATTGGTTTCGCCCTGATAACTTTCTACGTGCGCCTGTAATGTTTCGATGGTTTTGTCCTTATTTTCATTGATTGCTGGCAATACCAGTACAAGCAAAACAAGTGCTGTTGCCACAATACCAACACCAAAGGCAATCAAATCACGGTGTTCTAATGCACCGATCTTTTTCTTTTCAGAACGTTTATAACGGGGCATAGGGGGAGCACTGTCTGTTTTTTTCACAGAAATTCCCTGTGCAACCTCTGCACCAGCAGCACGTTTTTTCTGCTTGCCAACAGAACCTCTACGTTCCTTACCAAGTTCCTGACTATAGCGAAGAGCAATGGGGTTATTCACATCTTTACGCAATACTGCATCTATAAAGTGCTGCGCACGTTTTTCGTTATGCTCCATCAGACAACATAAAGTCATCAAGTTATAGGCATCAATAAATCCAGGACTTAGGTCCAGACTCTTTTTCAACTGAATAATGGCTAGATCATCGCTTCCCTGATGGAGATAATGCAGTGCCTGATTGTACAAACGCACAGCATCATTATATTGATCCATCTCTCTGGCATGTCTCTGCAAATATTCAATATATCCGGCAGCAGGGTTATTTTCGCTGACCAAAGAATTGCTGACAATCCAATGCTTCAAAGCATCTGCCATCCGTCCGGTTTCTGCATAAACCAACCCAAGGAGATTACGCGCCTGATAGTTGTTCTTATCAAATAAAATACTTTGTTCCAACAAGGTAGCCGCCGCAGAAAGATCCTGCGCCAAAGCCGCTTCCAAACCATCGTTATATAAACGAATGGAAGCATTACGTGCTTTTTTAAAGATATATGTATCTACACCACAGGAAGGGCAGAGAAAGCCATTTGGAACAGTATTGCCACAGTTAGGGCATTTCATATCCATCGACTCCTTTACGCTTCCTCAGCCTGGCTGGCAGAGGTATCCTGTGATTTGTTTTCTTTCGCAATATGCTGTAAAATATCCAGCAGATCCTGCATCTGAGAAGGCTGCAGGGCACTTTGTATATCATCCAGCTCCATCAAAGGCTGGTATTTTTTCAATTCTTCTTTAAAGTTCAACATTTATATATTCCTCCAATCACAATGAAAGTATATATTCTCGAATTTCGCCAATCATGTATAAAGAACCGCAGCACAGTATCATATCGTTTTCATCTGTAATTTCCAAAGCACGATTAAATGCACGCGGGATTTCTTTTTCCAATATAACCGGTTTATGGAAATGTGCTGTTGCTTTCGCCAAAGAATCCAAATCTAGTTTTCTTTCGCTCAAAGGCTCTGTTAAAACAGCTTGATGAATCAGCGGGAAAATTTCCGACAACATCAAAGGGTATTCTTTATCACCCAATACACCAAGTACCAGTGTGATTTTTCTCCCATTCACATAATGCGGGAGGGATTGTGCCAGTTTTGCAATACCATCTGCATTATGGGCGCCATCCAAAAGCACAAGTGGATGCTGTTTTAAAACTTCCATGCGTCCATGCCAGAAAGCATGCAAAATTCCTCTGCGAATGGTTTCTTCTGTCAGAGGCAGCCCAAGTTGCTGCAAAATCGCACAGGCATTCAATACGGTTATACAATTGGCAATCTGGTAATCGCCCGGAAGGGGCAGTGTCAATTCTTGATAATCAATAAGATGATTTTTCACGGAAAAAATTGTTCCGTCAAAATCCTGTTTATGAACGGAAATCTGATTTTCAGTTTCACAGTAAAAAGGTGCGGAAAGGGCTTGTGCCATTTCCTTAGCCATATTATATACTATTTTTTCCTGAGAATACAACACCACAGGACAATTTTTCTTGATGATTCCGCATTTTTCACGGGCAATATCAGAAAGTGTATTTCCGAGATAATCCATATGGTCCATGCTGATGGACATAATCAGACTCAAAAGGGGTGCTTCAATGACATTGGTTGCATCATATGTACCGCCCAGTCCAACTTCCATGACCGCAATATCAACTTTTTCTTCAGCAAAATAATGAAAAGCAGCTGCGGTTACAATTTCAAAAAGTGTGGGCACATCTTCTCCGTTCGCTGCCATTGCTTCGCAATGATGACGCATCAGGGTGATTTCTGCCGCAAACTGTTCATCAGAAATTTCCTGACCATTGATAACAAACCGTTCGTTATAACGATGCAGATGTGGTGAAGTGTAGGAAGCTGTTTTACAGCCGCTTTCACGCAGCACAGAAGAAAGCATTGCCACAGCAGAACCTTTGCCATTGGTTCCAGCTACATGAATGCAGCGCAGTTTTTTTTCAGGATTGCCAAGCCTTTTCAACAAAGCCTGAATACGGGATAATCCAGGGACAGAAGCAAATCCCACTTCCTCTTCCAAGTATTTGATTGATTCTATATAATTCATGTTACACACCTCTGCTTTCAGTCTGTATTTCATTATATCAGGTATGGAATTTTCTGCAAGTTTCTTTGAAAATCTACAGGATTTTTTAGGATTTTTTTAAATATAATACAACAGTAAAGAAAAGGTTGTCGGAAATGAAGGAAAAAGGTATAATAAGTAAGATTGAGAAATCAAAGGAGGAAGCTAGATATGGATGAACACAGCAATCGAAGCGATGAACAGGCAAGCCAGCAGCAAAGCCGCACACCTGAACAGCGACGTTCGATGCAAAGAGATATGGAAGAAGAATTTTCCACCACTTATTTTCCCCGCAGGGACAGAAGCAATACTACCTATTATGGACAGCATTCTTCCCGCACTGCTGTACCACGGGAAAAAGCAAAAGTGAAAGAAGAAAAACCGGCAGAGCCTCTGATCACAGCGGAAACAGGCATTACCAAAGTACCCAAAAGAGATGCGGAATTTGAAAACACATATGTTCCACGCAGAGCTTCCAGAGAAGATGAATGGAACAGCCGAATCGAAAGGGAACTGCAGGAAACTGCCATGTACCGGAAAAGTGAACCTGCAAGGGAACGCAGAGAAACTGCCCGTAAAGAAACAACACGACGGGATACTACACGCAGAGAAAATGCGCATAGAGAAACGGTATATCGTGAACCCAGCAGCCGAACCATGTCAGATCGTTCCAAACAGAAAAAACATAAGCGGAAAATGACAAAAGGCTTCAAAGGCTTTATTGTTCTTGTGGTTGCCTTCATTATTGGCTTCTCTTCTTTCCAGTTCATGAAAAGCATCATGATGATGGATGGCAGCACAGAAAACCTCACTGGTGAAACCGTTTCTGTTACCATTCCTTCTGGTTCTACCACATCGGATATTGCGAATATTCTGAAAGAACAGGGATTGATCTCCAATACCTTTACTTTCCGCTTAAGCAGTAAAATCAATGGCTATGACGGTACTTATCAGATGGGTACTTATGATGTGGATACAGGTATGACACCAACACAGATCATGGCACTTCTGCAGTCCGGGGAAGTCAGCACGAAGAATAAACTGACTATTCCAGAAGGATACACTGTAAAACAGATTGCGGATCGTGTGGCTGAAACAGGCATCTGCACGGCAGAAGAATTTATCAACGAAGCCAATACAGGTACATTTCCTCACAGTTTCCTGAAAGATCTGCCAGATAGAGAATATCGTCTGGAAGGCTATCTCTTCCCGGATACTTATTTCCTGACAGAAAATATGACTGCTCATGAAATCATTTCCATGATGTTGGATCGCTTTGAACAGATGTATACACAGGAATATCAGGATGCTGTTGCAGCAAGCGGTCATACATTAGATGAAATTGTTACCATTGCATCTATGATTGAAAAAGAAATCACACTGGATGAAGAACGCGCAAGAGCTGCAGGCGTTATCTATAATCGTTTGGAACAGGATATGTCTTTGGGTATTGACGCGACTGTTCTGTATGCCGTTGGTAAAACAGGCGGTGAGTTGACACAGGAAGATTTGCAGACAGATTCTCCTTATAATACCCGACTGAACAAAGGTCTGCCTTTGGGTCCTATCTCCAACCCTGGGGAAGCATCCTTTAAAGCAGCTTTGTATCCAGAAGATAACGACTATTTGTATTATGTGGTAGAGGCAGCTGGCAAGAGCAACCATGTATTCTGCAAGACCAATGAAGAATTCCTGGCTGCCAAAGAGAAATATCAGGCAAGCCTGACACAGTAATTTTGAGGAGCGAACAAAGAATGAATTATGTAACAGACGATACCATGAACGCCTATCTGCGTACGGTACAGCCCATGTATGATGGTGTTCTGGGGGAAATCCAGCGGGAAGCCATTGCGGCAGAAGTGCCCATCATCCCGCTGGAAACAGCAAGACTTTTGAGTGTGCTTTTGACTATGCAGAAGCCAAAACATATTTTGGAAATCGGTACTGCTGTGGGATTTTCTGCAGGACTTATGTGCCGCTACCTGCCAGAAGACGGTACCGTAACAACCATTGACCGGTTTGAAGTGATGCTGAAAGACGCGAGAGTAAACATCAAACGAATGGGACTGGAAGACAAAATCAAAATCCTGGAAGGCGATGCGGCAAATATCCTGCCCACGCTGGAAGGTCCTTATGATGTGATTTTCCTGGATGCGGCAAAAGGGCAGTATGGCAATTTCCTGCCGCACTGCCTGCGTCTGCTTCCTGTAGGCGGTCTGCTTATCGTAGATGACGTTCTGCAGGGCGGCACCATTGCGCAGACCCGTTTCAGCGTACCAAGACGACAGAGAACCATCCACAAACGCCTGCGGAACTTCCTGTGGGATATTACACATAATGACGCATTGGAAACTTCCATCATTCCCATCGGGGACGGCATGGCACTTTGCTATAAAAAGAAAGAAATTCCTGTAACACTAGAAGGAGAACAAAATGATGCAGAATAAAATCAAGCCGGAATTGCTGGCACCTGCCGGCGATCTGGAAAAATTAAAAATCGCGGTACTGTATGGCGCTGATGCTGTTTACATCGGCGGCGAAGCATATAGTCTGCGTGCAAAAGCAAAAAATTTCGATAAAGAAGCTATGGCGGAAGGTATCCGCTTTGCCCATGAACATGGCGCGAAAGTATATGTCACAGCTAATATCTTTGCTCACAATGCGGATTTTGAAGGCATGGCTGACTATTTCAAGGAAATCTACGAACTGGGTGCTGACGCTGTACTGATTTCTGATTTGGGAGTATTTGCTGTAGCAAGAGAAGCGGCACCTGATCTGGAAATCCATGTTTCTACACAGGCAAACAACACAAACTTCCAGAGTGCTCGTATGTGGTATCAGCTGGGCGCAAGACGCGTGGTTGTTGCCAGAGAACTTTCTCTCCGTGAAATTCGTGAAATCCGTGAAAAAATTCCTGCGGATATGGAAATCGAAGCCTTTGTGCATGGCGCGATGTGCATTTCCTATTCCGGCAGATGCCTGCTAAGCAATTACCTCAGCGGTCGTGACGCCAATAAAGGTGCTTGTGCACATCCCTGCCGCTGGAAATACCACCTGGTAGAAGAAACACGTCCTGGCGAATACATGCCCATTGAAGAAAACGAAAGAGGCACATATATCTATAACTCTAAAGACCTTTGCATGATCGACCATATTCCTGATCTGATTGATGCAGGCGTTGTCAGCCTGAAAATCGAAGGCAGAATGAAAACACCTTTCTATGTTGGTACGGTTATTAAAGCATATCGTCAGGCAATTGATGATTACTTTGAAGATCCAGCAAAATATGAACAGAAACGCGAATACTATCTGGATGAAGTATCCAAAGCAAGCCATCGCGATTACACAACTGCATTCTACTATGGCAGACCCGACGGCAACCAGCAGGTTTATACCAACAATTCCTATATCCGCCCTTATGACTTCATTGGCGTGGTACAGGAAGCAAGTGATGCAGAAGGCTATGCATGGATTGAACAGCGTAATAAATTCTCTGTAGGCGAAGAAATTGAAGTGATGCCTGCAAAAGGTCCTTCATTCTCTATGACCGTAACAGAAATTTATAATGAAGCCGGTGAATCTGTTGAATCTGCACCGCATCCTCAGGAAAAACTGCGAGTGAAATTCTCCCAGCCAGTACAGCCTTTTGACATGATGCGTAAATTTCTTTCGGATACGAAATAAAAAAACTTGATTTTCAATGGATTTCCATTTATGCTAATAAGTGTAACAATTTAGTAAAGGAAAAGGATAGGGCTTATGGAATTAACACAATGTATTAACTACTTGCTCACAACTGCACAGCATTCTGTGTTTCAGTATCTGAACGGAAAGTTATCGGAATATGATGTAACACCTTCTCAGTATGGGGTGCTGAGTTGTCTTTGGCAGCGCGAATTCGCAACACCAAAGCAGATTTCTGAAATTCTTTGTCTGGAAACATCAACCATTTCTGGTGTACTGGATAGAATGCAGAAAAAAGGACTTATTGACCGTGTAATCAATCGGGATGACAGACGGGAAGTGCGTGTAGTACCTACAGAGAAAGGAAAAGCATTGCAGGAACCCATATCCAAAATCATAGATGAAGTCAATGAAGAAGTGTTGAAGTGTTTTACGGAAGAAGAAGTGGCATTGCTGAAAAATCAGCTGCGTATCATCGCAGAAGGGAAGCATTTCTAATTTCATACGATTTATAGAAGCAGGTGTTTATCGCCTGCTTTTTCTTTATGTATCAGGGCATTAGCCCTGTTTATGCTCTAAGGCACGGCAGAGTTTCTGCAGTGCCTTTTTTTCAATTCTGGAAACATACGAACGGGAGATACCAAGTTTTCTGGCTATTTCCTGCTGGGTCAGTGCATCATATTTGCCTAATCCATATCTCAGGCATACAACAAATCGTTCCCGCGGTGTCAGAACTTTCTCGATGGCGACCATCAATTTTTGAGATTCTATGGCAAAATCCAATTCAGCTGCAAAATCGGGTGCATCTGTATTGATGATATCCAGCATAACAATTTCATTTCCATCGCGATCAGTCCCTACAGGTTCATAAAGAGAAATTTCGTTCTGGGTTTTCTTGACAGCGCGTAAATGCATCAGAATTTCATTTTCAATGCACCTGGATGCGTAAGACGCCAACTTGCTTTTCTTCTCTGGTTTAAAAGTCTGAATGGCTTTGATCAGCCCAACGGTTCCGATAGAAATCATTTCCTCTGTATCTTTTGGAGAAGTGGTATATTTTTTAGCAATGTGTGCTACTAAGCGCAGATTGTGTAAAATTAGCCTTTCTTTTGCCTCTGCTTTTTCTTTTTCCGTACCTTGAAAGTAAATCTCCAGCGTTTTCTGTTCCTCCTGAGAAGAAAGCGGTTTTGGAAAAGATCCGCTTCCACTACATGCACATGCTCCCATCAGACAAAAAAATGCCAGCAGCAAAATCGCCACCCCCGTTTTTGCGATTGATTTATTCTATGCAGATGCCCTTTTGTCTGTGCCTGTCAGAGAATGTTTGAATCTGTCCTTTTTTGCAGGGACAAGAGAGGACATGGCAGAATTTGCAGGACGAAACATCAAAAAATCAAGACAAAATCAGGTATAGTGGAAGTCGAGAGGAGGAAAATTATGGAGATAACATGGAAAACATTCGATCATATTTTGATGGTAAAAATTTGCGGTGACATAGATCATCATACCTGTGAAATGCTGCGTCAGCAGGTAGATCAGGCATTGGAAAGCACCAATAGCCGAAGCATTCTGTTCAGTTTTGCACAAGTATCATTTATGGACAGTTCCGGCATTGGCGTGCTCATTGGACGGTATAAACTGGTACAGCGTTTGGGCGGCAGAATTGCCGTTGCTTGCCCCAGTGATCGCGTCAGAGAGATTTTTCGTCTATCTGCCCTTGATAAACTCTTTCCGTTTTTTGAAACAGAAGAAGCCGCTCTTGCGGATTTGAAAGGGGGAAATCAGAAATGAAAAATCAAATGCGGATTTTTTTCGACGCTGTTTCAGAAAATGAAGCCTTTGCCAGACTGGTGGCAGCAGGATTTTTTGCCCAGCTCAATCCCACATTGGCAGAAATCACAGATGTAAAAACAGCGGTGTCAGAAGCAGTTACCAATGCCATCATTCATGGTTATGAAGGAAAGGGCGGAACCGTTGAGCTGTTTTGTGCATACGATGAAAACAGACTACAGATAGAAGTGGCTGACAGAGGCATTGGTATTCCAAACATTGCACAGGCAATGGAACCTCTGTATACATCAAAGCCTGAACTGGAGCGTTCCGGTATGGGGTTCACCATCATGGAAACCTTTATGGATAAAATGCGTGTAGAAAGTATTCCACATTTCGGTACCAGAGTATATATGGAAAAAGACCTCAAAACGGAATGAGGTGACAGCCTTGGATCGAACACGGGAATTCATTCGTCAGGCACAGGAAGGAAATCAGGAAGCAAAAGAAATTTTACTTCAGGAAAATACAGGATTGATTTGGAATATTGTAAAACGCTTTTATGGACGGGGATATGACCCAGAGGATTTGTACCAAATTGGTGCCATTGGTCTACTTAAATGTATCGATAATTTTGATTTTACCTATGATGTAAAATTCTCCACCTATGCTGTTCCTATGATTATGGGAGAAATACGCCGTTTTTGCAGGGATGACGGCATGCTGAAAGTCAGCCGTACACTCAAAACTCTGGCAGCACAAGCTGCACAAATGCGGGAAAAAATGACAAAAGACCTGGGTCGCGATATTACACTGCAGGAATTGGCAGATGGTCTTGGAATCGCATTAGAAGAACTTTTGCCTGCATTAGAAGCAACAAAAGATGTGGAAAGCCTATCCACATCTTTGTTTGAAGGAGAAAACGGCAAAAAGACGGAGTTGGAAGACAGACTTGGGAAAGGGGAAGAAGAGCAAATCGTAGACCGGCTGTTTCTGGAAGAAGCCTTAAACACACTACCACAGAGAGAACGGCAGATTTTAATGCTGCGTTATTTTGGAGATCTAACTCAAAGCCAAATAGCTGCACGTCTTGGCATATCACAAGTACAGGTTTCCAGAATTGAAAAACGTGTGTTATCGCAAATGCGGGAAAAATATGGGAATCAAAGAGGATAATAAAAAAGGATTTCACCCCAAACTGGAGGAAATCCTTTTCTCTTATCAATCTATTTTGCGACCACATTTCGGGCAAAATGAAAAATCATCAGACAGTAAGTAACCGCATTCGGGACAATGACGATCCTGATAAGGATCAGATCCAACAATGGTTAAATCATCGTCTTCCAATGTCACAGATTCGCCTCTGGCAATGGCTTCGCCTTTTTCCTTCGGAATGGAAAATACCGTATTGCAGCAGCTGGACACAGCAAAATACTGCCGATTCCACTTGAAAATCGGAATGAAAAAGAACGTAAAGCAAGTATAGGTCATAAATACGGAAATACTGCCATAACGACCGCATTTTTTGCAGATAATGGTTTGTATAAAGTCAAGGGCTTTCTGTGCCGTATTGATGCCGCCAATAAAAATCATAAAAACACCTCATTTTGTAAGAAAATCATTATTTTTTCGGATTCTATTTTACTTCGGTTGATATCCATGATAAAATATTTCCAAATAAATTGCAACGGATTTTTCAGAAAGGAAGGATTGGATATGAAAGTAGCAAAATTGGTATTAAGCGCAGTATCTTTGGCAGTGGCAGCAGGCATGTTAACCTTGTCTATCATTGATATGTTCACCAACGAAGAATACTAAAAAAACTGTTTTTCTCAGAACAAAAAGTATAATGCATACAATATTGGGGCAAAATCTGAGAAAACAGGCAGATTCAAGAAAAAATACGCAAAAAATTCCAAAAAAATGCAAAGATTTTCTTTGTAGAAACGAAATTTTGTGGTATACTATGGGAGTGGGCGGTTGCACTGCCGAGATAAATTCGCAGCCGCATCATTGAAAAGAAAAAAGAGGAGGAATTGAATATGGTAAAAGTTGGTATTAACGGATTTGGTCGTATTGGTCGTCTGGTATTTCGTGCTGCGATCGAAAGAGGCGATGTAGAGGTTGTTGCAGTAAACGATCCTTTCATCGATCTGGATTACATGATGTACATGCTGAAATACGATTCCGCACACGGTCGTTTCAACGGCAAAATGGAAGCAAAAGACGGCAAACTGGTTGTTGAAGGTCATGAAGTAACAGTTTTCAACTGCATGGATCCCAAAGACATCCCTTGGAAAGAAGCTGGTGCTGAATACGTACTGGAATCCACAGGTCTGTTCACAACAATGGATAAAGCATCTGCTCACTTCAACGGCGGCGCGAAAAAAGTTATCATTTCCGCTCCTTCCGCAGACGCTCCTATGTTCGTTATGGGTGTAAACAACGAAACATATACAAAAGATATGACAATCGTTTCCAACGCATCCTGCACAACAAACTGTCTGGCACCTCTGACAAAAGTTATCGACGATAACTTCGGTGTAGTAGAAGGTCTGATGACAACAGTTCATTCCACAACAGCTACACAGAAAACAGTTGACGGTCCTTCCAAGAAAGACTGGAGAGGCGGTCGTGCTGCTTCTGCAAACATCATCCCTTCCAGCACAGGTGCTGCAAAAGCTGTAGGTAAAGTTATCCCTCACCTGAACGGCAAACTGACAGGTATGTCCTTCCGTGTACCTACAATCGACGTATCTGTTGTTGACCTGACATGCCGTCTGGAAAAACCCGCAACATACGAAGAAATCAAAGCAGCTATCAAACATGCTTGCGAAAACGAAATGAAAGGCATCATGGAATACACAGATGAAGATGTTGTATCCTCCGACTTCCTGTCTGATGCACATACTTCCATCTTCGACGCAAAAGCTGGTATCGCTCTGAACGACAATTTCGTAAAACTGGTTGCATGGTATGACAACGAATGGGGTTACAGCAACAAAGCTCTGGACCTGATCAAACACATGTACAAAGTAGATAACGAATAATTTCTTATCTGATTCACAGAGATATTTTGAGAGCCAAAGGATTTATCCTTTGGCTCTTTTTTGTGGCATCATTGCAAAATAAAAACCACTGCCAGCTTTCTGACAGTGGTTCTATATTATGCTTCTTTTTCGAAGCGTTTTTTCAATACAACATAGTGGTTGTAATTGCTCTTGTCCCCGCCATTATCTGGGAAAAGACAGAAGGGAAGGCTATCTGTATCTCTGTGTTTTTTCACGCAGTCGCAGCATTTTCCATGATTGGGGCAAGTTGTTTTAGGACAAGCGCATTCTGTAACATTAGGACAACTCATGCCATTACCTCCTTTAACAATTCCGCAATTTCTTCGGCTTTTGCCACTCTGCCAGCAATCAATACCTTTTGGTCATACACCAATGCAGGGGTTGTCATAACGCCATATGCGGCAATTTTGCTGAAATCTGTAACATGCTCTACAGGCATTTCTTTGCCAAGCATCTTCAAGGCTTCTACTGTGTTATCTTCCAAGGTGTTGCATTTTGCGCAGCCGCTTCCTAAGATTTTTACCAAGGAAGATACCTCTACTTTTTCCGTTTTTTTCTTACCAAATAAACCCATTTTGAAAACTCCTTTCTAATTTAAAACATAAATGCGCAAGCATTAAATAAATAACCAATAAAAATAATACCAATTGTAACGATAACGGTAAATGTAAACAGCAGCTTAGGTTTCACTGCCTTTCTCAGCATAATCAAAGAAGGCAGGGAAAGAGCTGTTACAGCCATCATAAAGGATAAGACAGTACCTAGTCCAGCGCCCTTAGCAAACAGACTTTCTGCTACGGGTATTGCGCCAAAAATATCAGCATACATGGGAACACCAACCAGAGTGGCAAGGGGAACGGAATACCAATGACTGCCTCCCAGAAGTGCTTCCACATATCTTGTTGGAATAAAATTGTGAATGGCTGCCCCAATACCTACACCAACAAAAATATACGGTGCTACCTTCTTTATAGTCGATGCCAACTGCTCTTTGGCATATATAATTCGATCTCTTCGTGTCAAAGATTCGGCTTCTAAATCAATTGCAGGGGCAGAGCGGATAAAATCTTCCACATAAGCCTCCATACCCATTTTTTCAATCAGAAGACCACCCAGCACTGCAAGTACCAATCCAACAATGACATAAGCCACGGCAATTTGAAGTCCGAAAATACTGGTAATCAAAATCAAAGAACCAAGATCTACCAGTGGAGAGGAAATCAAAAAAGAAAACGTAATCCCAACCGGCAAGCCTGCACTAGTGAATCCAATGAAAAGGGGAATGGATGAACAGGAACAAAAAGGTGTTACGGTTCCCAGCAGTGCAGCAAAAATATTGGCTGATATTCCACGAAGCTTTGACAAGATTTGTTTTGTTCTTTCCGGCGGAAAATAACTTTGAATATAAGAAATACCAAAAATCAATACAGAAAGCAAAATGAAGATTTTGATCACATCATAAAAGAAGAATTGCAAACTTCCTCCAAGTCTGCTTTCCAAGTCCAATTCCAATCTAGAGAGTAAATTGCCAATGATAACATTTAGCCATTTCATGCCAAGAATTTGATTTTGAATGAAATTCCATACTTCCAAATGAATAACCCCCAATACATTTATATATTTAAAATTATCTATTTATTGAATAAAGAAATATAATTTTTTATTCTTCACTTGTAAAAATTACGTCATCTTTCTTCATTTCAGCAGTTGTCTGTAAAAATGCTGCTATTTTTTCAAATTGCACTGCGTTCAAGCGATAGTGCATCCATTTGCCTTCTTTTCTTCCTACCACCAAATCTGCATCACACAGAATTTTCATATGATGGGAGAGGGTGGGCTGCGTAATATGCATTTCATCTAACAGCATACAAGCACATCTTTCCTGACCCTGAAGCATTCCTAAAATCCGCAATCTGTTTTCATCTCCAAGGGCTTTAAAAATCTTTGCCAGTTGATTCGGTTGTTCCATCATGTTCTCACCTCATATTTATATTTGTCTATATAAGTATATAAAACACATCGATAATTGTCAATATATAAATACATATCTTCATAAAAATCTTTCAAAGAAAGTGGGGGAGTGAAATAAAAAAGGATGGGAATATTTCATCCCATCCTTGTATATGTTCCTGATTCTTACTGATTCTTATTTGAAGTATCTGTTGTACAGACCCAGGAATGCTTTACCGTGTCTAGCTTCGTCACGACCCATTTCGTGTACTGTGTCATGGATTGCATCCAGGTTAGCCAGTTTTGCACGTTTAGCCAGATCGAATTTACCAGCGCAAGCACCGTTTTCAGCATCGATACGCAGTTCCAGGTTTTTCTTTGTGGAGTCTGTTACAACTTCGCCCAGCAGTTCTGCAAATTTAGCAGCATGTTCAGCTTCTTCCCAAGCAGCTTTTTCATAGTACAGACCTACTTCAGGGTAGCCTTCTCTATGAGCAACTCTTGCCATAGCCAGGTACATACCAACTTCTGTGCATTCGCCTTCGAAGTTAGCTCTCAGGTCAGCCATGATGTCTTCGCTGGAACCCTGTGCAACACCTACAACGTGTTCAGCAGCCCATTCCATTTCGCCTTCCTTCTGTTCAACGAACTTATCAGCGCCAACATGGCAAACAGGACATTCTGCAGGAGCAGAGTCACCAACATGAACATAACCACATACGGAACAAACAAATTTTTTCATAATCATTTTCCTCCTTGAATTTAAAATATATGTAAAATCGAAGTAAACTATTGTTACTTGATAATTATTATAATTTAGAAACTTCTGTTTGTCAATCCATTTTATAAAAAAATATGAAAATTTGCAAAAAAACCTGAATCTATGATAAACTAGTAAAGCAAAAGGAGGGATTTCATATGAAGTCACTAGAAATAAACCAGATTTATAATGGTTTTCAATTGAAAAAAAGCGAAAAATTGGAAGATATTTCTGCCACAGGATATCTGTTTACCCATTTGAAAAGTGGCGCTAGACTTTGCTATATCGAAACAGAAGATAACAATAAAGTATTTTCTGTTTCCTTTAAAACACCGCCTGATAACGATTGCGGAACACCTCATATTCTTGAACATTCTGTGCTGTGTGGCTCTCGGAAGTATCAGGCAAAGGATCCATTCAACGAATTGGCAAAAGGCTCTTTGAATACATTTCTGAATGCTATGACATATGCAGATAAGACCATGTATCCCATTGCCAGCTGCAATGAAAAAGACTTTCACAATATGATGGATGTTTATCTGGATGCAGTTTTTTATCCTAATATTTACACCAAGAAAGGGATTTTTCTGCAAGAAGGCTGGCGTTATGCAGATGGCGGAAATTCTCCGGAGATCACAGGCGTTGTCTTTAACGAAATGAAAGGGGCATTATCTGATCCTGAAAGCAGACTTGCTGGCGTGATTGCACGCAGTATGTTTGGCAATACCACATACGGCATGGAATCCGGTGGGGATCCTGACGCCATCCCTAATTTGACTTATGAAGCATTTCTGGATTTCCACAGAAAATACTATCATCCATCCAATGCATATTTCTATCTTTATGGGGATATGGATGTTTTCTCCTGCTTGGAACACATTGATTCGGCATATCTGTCTGATTTTACAGAATCCAATGATCTGCCGGTCATTACAGAAACAACTGTTCCACATGCTATGGAATGGATCAGTGATACTTATCCCGCAGAAGAGAATGAAAAAGATCTGGACAAAGGTTATTTTGCCTATAATATTAAGGTAGGAAAATGTACAGACCCGAAACGGATATTGGCGATGCAGCTAGTAGGTTATCTTCTGCTGGAAACAAATGCTTCACCTTTGAAAAACGCACTTCGTGACGCAGACGTTTGTGAAGAAGCTGAGGGTTACTTTGATTCTTCCACATATGAAATGATTTACAGCATCATCGCCAAAAAAGGCAGAAAACAAGATGCCGAAAAATTCAAAGCAATTGTTGAAGACGTTCTCACTGATTTATCCATACGTGATTTTGATCCAGAACTTCTTCAGGGCGGCATCAAAAAACTGGAATTTTTGCTCCGTGAAGAAGATTATGGTTCCAGACCTAAAGGTCTTATTTACAACACACGTTTGATGAAAAGCTGGCTGCATGGAGAAAATCCCTTTGAAAGTCTGCGTCAGATTGAAATATTTGAGGAATTAAAAGCAGAGATCAAAAACGGATATTTGAAGCAGTTTATAAAAGAAGTTCTTTTGGACAATTCGGAAAAAACATGGATTATATTTATGCCGGAAGAAGGCAAACAGCAGAAAGACGATGCTGCCTTTGCAGAAAAGATTTCTGCACGCATCGCAGCAATGACACCTGCGGAAAAACAGCAGTTAACAGAAGACAAAAAAGCGCTTTCTGATTTCCAGGATACAGAGGACACACCTGAAATATTAGCACAGATTCCATTGCTGCAAAGAGAAGACATTTCTCCGGAGCCGCAGAAAATAACATTTACAGAAGAAAAACAAGAGGATGTTCCTTTTATCCATCTGCCATTGCAAGCAAAAGGAATTGATTATGTTGAAATTTGCTTTGAAACAAATCATTTGCCTAAAGAACTTGTTCCATATTCTGGACTGCTTGCGGAAGTTCTCAGCAAGTTAGATACCCAAAAAACAGATTTTGCAGCTTTGCCTAAAAAGATCGACCAGATTTTTGGCGGACTTTCTTTCTCTAATGATATTTACAGTAAAAATCAGCAGGAATATCGTGCTTTTGTTGGCATCAATTTCAAGGTGCTTTCTGAAGATCTGACAAAAGCTTTTGATTTTATCAAAGAAGTCATTTTCAGCAGTGATTATACCGCTGTACAAAGTCTGAAAAAAATCGTACAATCTGCAAGATTAAAAGGCGAATCCTTCTTCCAGAATCAATCCCACTTGGCAGCAATCTATCGGAGCCGCAGTGCTGTTTCTGCTGGCGCAGCTGTAAAAGAACAGACATCCGGTATTGCTTATTTTCATTTCTTAAGGGAAATCGAAAATCTTCTGGATGAAAATCCTGCATTTGTTACTGCACAATTAGAAAAAACAGCAAAATTGGTATTTACCAAGGAAAATGTTACTGCAATTCTTGGATGTGATACATCTGAATCCGATCATCTTACAAAGACATTTATTGATTTTGTCCACAGTTTGTATACAAAAGAGTGCAGGGGAGAAGGAGAGCGATTTATTGCAGTTCCTCGAAAAGAAGCTTTCTCCATAGCATCTCGTGTACAATACAATATCAAGGCATGGGATTTGGCAGAAATGCAGCAGAAATACAGTGGCAAAATGCAGGTTTTAAAAACCATACTAACATTGGAATATCTCTGGACACATATTCGTATTCAAGGCGGTGCATACGGCTGCGGCTGTAATTTCCAGAGAAATGGCAGCATTTATTTTTATTCATACCGTGATCCAAACCTGAAAAATACCTATGATATTTATGATCATCTTTGGGAAGAAATTGCTGATTTCCAGGCAGATGAACGCCAGATGACAAAATATCTGCTGGGAACCATCAATCGTTTTGATCAGCCAAAAACAAATGCTGAACTGATGGATTACGCAGCAGCCATGTATTTTACAGGTACAACACAGGAAATGCGCCAAAAAGAACGTATGGAAATTTTAGAAACCACCGCGGATGACATTCGGCAATTCAGTGGATTCTTAAAAGATTTGTCAGAGATATCTAATATCTGTACCATCGGTGGCAACGAAAAAATTAAAGCAGATGAAAACATATTTGAAACCATTCAGAATTTAATTTAAAAAAATTTTCTGGCAACAGCACATAGGTGAAATGATAAATCTATGTGCTGTTGCTATATAGCTATATAGCCAAATATGTTGAAAATTGCCCAGATTAAGACATGAAACCATAAACAGGGGACCTATAGAACGAAATCGTAATTCTTCGCAAAACGTAACTTTTGCGAAGAAAACGTAATATAAATTAATGATATGATGCCAATGACTCTTTGAGCCTCTATAGCTGCCATCCATACGGATCTTGTTTCTGCATTTTGTCATTTCCACTTCTTTTATACTTTTCTTCCATTTTCAATATAATATAAACAAATTTTGTTCTAGTAAATTTAAATGCAATTCCAACTTACTTTTTGTATTTTCAATTTTATATTTTCAAACAAACAATTCTTATATTAATCTTATCAATTGAATTGTTTTCATCTGACAGATATTCAAAACATTTCCAATCACACGCAAAAATTCTATAATTCTTTATCTATACCTGTTGCTTCTTTCCTCATAGCTCTATTTATTTACATAATATAGTTATGGTTAACTATTCTGTAAAAAAACAGACAGCAAACAATTCCCTTGCCTGCTGTCTGTTTCATGAACCTATTTTTTAATAACTTACATTCGGTACACCCAGATAAGATGCCGGGTTCACATAAGAGCCATTTACCAATACGGAGAAATGACAATGGTTACCCGTAGAGTTACCGGTACTACCGCATTTTGCAATGGTTTGACCTCTGGATACTGTCTGACCCTTAGAAACAGTCAAAGATGAGTTATGACCATACAATGTAGTCAAACCACCGCCATGGCTGATCATAACTGTGTATCCATACCCATTCATCCAACCAGCATATGTAACAACGCCACTTTCTGCCGCAACAATTGATGCGCCATAAGCTGCTGGAATATCATATCCACTATGAGATTCCCATCTGCCAGTTACAGGGTTGCTTCTCTGTACGAAACCACTGCTCAAACTGGAAGAAGAAGCACTCTTAGAAGGTACAGGCCATCCCAAAGTACCGTTACCAGTATAGTATACTGTGGTGCTTTCCTGCTGTTTTGCAATCTGATTCAAAACTTCCTGGTCTGCTTTTTTATTAGCTTCTACCAATTCTTCATATTTGTTTACATCGCTTTCATAAGATGCAATCAAAGTCTTTTTCTCATTTACAACTTCCTGCATACTAGCCATTTTTGCGTTGTAGTCAGCAACAATTTCTTCCTGTGCAGCTTTTTCTTCTTCAATCTGCGTTTTCTTTTCAGAAATCGTGTTCTGAATTTCCTGCAATTCATCTAACATCTGCTTATCATAAGCCATAATGTCATTTACGTACTGCATACGCAAAAACAAATCAGAAAAGCTCTGTGCATCCAATAAAATTTCCAAATATCCTGCTGCACCTTTCTGCTGCAGATATTTCATACGTTTGCCAAGAAGTTCAAACTGGTCGTCACGTTTTTGTGTTGCTTCTTCCAGATCTTTCTGGCATTGTTCCAATGAAGCTGTAATAGTTGCCAGGTCTGCTTCAGCTTTGTCCAATTCTGCCTGAATGCTGTTCATTGCCTGGTCCATTGTATTCAATTCTTCTTCCAGAGAAAGCTGTTTATCTTTCAGATCATCAATCGCTGCCAGAGCTTCCTTTGTTTTTTTAGAAAGTTCTTCTCTCTCTGCTTGCAGTTCTTTGACTGTTTTCGCATATACCAAACGGCTGTCAGGAATGACAGCAGTCAATATAAAAGCGGAAAGAAGAACGCACATGATTTTCTTATATGGATAAAATTTCATATTCTCGTCCTCTTACTTTTAGATTTTCTTTTTTTCGTCATGTTACATTATACTTGATTTTGACGGATTTTGAAAGACAAAATTGAAATGTTTAATTATTTATTAAGGAATTATTTCCTCCAATGTAACAATTTTAATGGACAAATGCGCCTTTTCCTCCAAAGTGCTGACGGAAATCATATAGTCGTCCCATTGGCAGGTGTGAAAATAGGAAGCTGGTGTTCCCATAAACTCTCGAAACTGCTCTCCATCCGATACAGAAAGTTCTTTTGCTTTTCGAAATATGCTGTCACCATGTAATTTCGTATAACTTTCTTTTCTTGTCCATAATTCAAAAAAACATCCAATCTTATCCAAATCGTTTTGCTTTTTCCAAAAGGAAAAATCTGTTGGTGAAAGCATCTTTTCTGGAAATCTGGGCAATTCCTTACGGATTTGTTCCATATCAACGCCAATTTCGTGACAACTCCAAGCCAAAATAAGATAATCTCCACTATGAGAAATATTGAAGAAAAAATCTCCAATATCAGAAAAGTAAGGCTTGCCGTTTTTTCCATAAGCTAGATGAAAGGTATCTAATCCATGCAAATGGGCAACATATTCCAGCAGAATTCTTCCTCCCAAAAAGGTTAATCGCTTTTTCTGTGATTTTATTTCTTCTATATAAATACGATCTGTTTCCAAAAGTAAATTTACCACTTTTTGTTGTATCTCTTCCTTTTGCAAGGATGCCAGTGAAAACAAATAGACTTCCATATCACACCTCCTTTCAGACACACAAATAAGACGGTTGCCTTATTTGTTATGAGAACAACCGCCTTATTCTTTTTCACATATACCTAGATTATTTTGCAATGATGTTGACAATCTTGCCAGGTACATAGATTTCTTTTACGATAGTTTTGCCTTCCAGACGAGAAGCCAGAACTTCTTTAGCCTGTGCCAGAACGGAATCTTTGTCTGCATCAACGGAAACAACCATAGTGTCACGGAATTTACCACTAACCTGCAGAGCAATTTCTACAGTATCCTGTACCAGTTTGCTTTCGTCTACTTCAGGCCAACCTGCATCAAATACAGATTCAGCATGACC
Organism: Anaerotignum lactatifermentans; assembly: GCF_014982935.1. Taxonomy (NCBI): domain Bacteria; kingdom Bacillati; phylum Bacillota; class Clostridia; order Lachnospirales; family Anaerotignaceae; genus Anaerotignum; species Anaerotignum lactatifermentans. The sequence goes on from NZ_JADCKK010000032.1 coordinate 23,617, forward strand.
CAGTTCTTTCCACAGTTCTTCTGCAATATGAGGTGCGAAAGGAGCCAGCAGAACAACCAGTGTTTCCAGTGTCTGTTTGTCTACGCCGCCTTCTTTTTTGCCCAGATCGATGATCTTGTTGGTATATTCCATGAAACCGCTGACAACAGTGTTCATTGTCAATGCTTCCAGACGATTTGTGATGTCATAAACCAGTTTGTTGCGCAGATATTCCATATCTTTGGAAGCTGTTATGTTCAGGTCTTTGTTGTTGTAAACCAGTTTCCATACACGGTTCAGGAAACGGAATACGCCGTCGATACCGCTGTCGTCCCAGTCACAATCCATTTCAGGGGGACCTACGAACAGTTCATACATACGCAGAGAGTCGCAGCCATAGTTCTGAACCAGATCGTCAGGAGAAACAACGTTGCCCAGAGATTTACTCATCTTGCTGCCGTTCTTTGTGATCATACCCTGGTTGAACAGTCTCTGGAAAGGTTCTTCAAAAGGAACTGCACCGATGTCATACAGGAATTTTGTATAGAAACGAGCATACAGCAGATGCAGAACCGCATGTTCGATACCACCTACATACAGGTCAACAGGCGCCCATTTTTTCAGCATTTCCTGGCTAGCCAGTTCTTTATCGTTATGGTTATCTACATAACGCAGGAAGTACCAGGAAGAACCTGCCCACTGAGGCATTGTGTTTGTTTCTCTCTTCGCAGGACCGCCGCACTGAGGGCAAGTTGTGTTAACCCATTCGTCGATGTGAGCCAGAGGAGATTCACCTGTATCTGTAGGTTTGTAGGATTCTACCTGAGGCAGCAGTACGGGCAGCTGATCTTCAGGAACAGCTACAGCGCCGCAGTGTTCGCAGTGAACGATGGGAATAGGTTCGCCCCAATATCTCTGTCTGGAGAATACCCAGTCACGCAGTTTATAGTTAACGGTCTTTTTACCCAGACCTTTTTCTTCCATAATATGAGGAACCTTTTCTTTTGCTTCGAAAGCTTTCATACCATTCCAGTCGCCGGAGTTGATGATCACACCATCACCTGTGTAAGCTTCTGTCAGTTCTTTTTCTTCTTCGCCTTCAGGCAGGATTACCTGAACGATAGGCAGATCGAATTTCTTAGCAAATTCGAAGTCACGTTCGTCATGAGCAGGTACACACATTACTGCGCCTGTACCATAGTCTGCCAGTACATAGTCTGCAACCCAAACGGGGATTTCTTTGCCATTTACAGGGTTTACGCAGTAAGCGCCTGTGAATACACCAGTTTTTTCTTTGTTGGTCATACGATCAACGGAAGATTTTGTGGAAGCTTCGAAGCAATATTTTTCAACAGCTTCTTTGCATTCAGGTGTTGTCAGTTCGGGAATATCTTTATATTCAGGAGCCAGTACCATGAAAGTACAGCCATGCAGTGTATCAGGTCTTGTGGTGTAAACTGTGATTTTCTTGTCACTGCCTACAACTTTGAAGTCTACTTCTGCACCATAGCTCTTGCCGATCCAGTCAGACTGCATCTTCTTAACTTTGTCAGACCAATCCAGAGTTTTCAGGTCTTCCAGCAGTCTATCAGCATATGCTGTGATTTTCAGCATCCACTGACGCAGGTTTTTCTTTGTAACAGTAGCGCCGCAACGTTCGCAAGTACCGTTAGTAGCTTCTTCGTTTGCCAGTACGCATTTACAGCTAGGGCACCAGTTCAAAGGCATTTCTTTTTCATAAGCCAGACCATGTTTGAACATCTGAACGAAGATCCACTGTGTCCATTTATAGTAGTTGGGATCAGTTGTATCTACTTCTCTATCCCAATCATAGATTGCACTGATTTCATGCAGCTGTCTTTTTACGTTTGCAATGTTGTTTGCAGTTGCAATGCTGGGATGGATGTTGTTTTTGATCGCGAAGTTTTCTGCAGGCAGACCGAATGCGTCCCAGCCCATGGGATGCAGTACCTGATAGCCCTGCAGCACTTTATATCTGCTGACTACGTCACTGAGAACGTAACCTCTCCAGTGTCCTACATGCAGACCTGTGCCGGAAGGATAAGGGAACATATCCAGGCAGTAAAATTTAGGTTTTACATCGTCTTCTTTGTTGATGGGATTCTTTTCCCATTCAGCACGCCATTTTTTTTCAATTTCTCTAAAATCATAACGCTGATTCATTTTGAATTCCTCCTTCGTGTTACAGTTTTGGGCACTGTCAAAAAAAATCCCTCCATCTCGTTAGAGACGAAGGGACACTCCGTGTTACCACTCTAGTTTGTTTCCAAAGAAACACACTCTTATGCCCGATAACGGGGGCAGCCGTTGCCGTCTACTTACCAAAGGCGTTCCACGGAAAACTCAAAGGCCAGTTCCATTTTTCGCTCTGTCGTTTCACACCAACCAACGACTCTCTGGAATAAGCAACCAAATGTACTACTCCTTATCAATGTCTTTTCTCGAAAACATTTATACCATATTTACCAAAAGAAATCAAGTGATTTTATGGATTTTTTTCTAAATGAAGGAGAAAAGCCTCTCAAAAAGCTTGAAACGACAGTTTTCACACCAAAATTTGTATACATTTTCCAGAAAAAGCAGCTGCAACGTTTTTTCTTGCCTTTGCTGCGCCAATTTATTTACATAATATAATTATGGTAATCAAAGAACGTATAAAAACATAAATGCTATATGGCATGCACTGCCGATCATCACAAATATATGGAAAATTTCATGGAATCCAAAACCAGCCAATGCCAGATTCGGTTTTTTCAATCCATATATAATAGCGCCAACTGTATAAGCCAGACCTCCTGCCAGAAGCAGCCCCACCCCATCCCAGGAAACTGCTCTCTGCAATGGAACGAAAGCAATGACTGCCAACCATCCCATGATAATATATAAAGATGTTGACAACCATCTTGGTGCCTGAATCCAGAATATTTTCATCACTGCACCGCCGATTGCTAAAATCCAAATCAAAGCAAGCATCGTCCATCCCCATGGTCCTGCCAGAGAAACAAGACATATAGGTGTATATGTGCCTGCTATCAGTACAAAAATCATAATGTGGTCTATTCTGCGCAGAAGTATTGTCTTTGCTTCAGAAACATATAAAGTATGATATATTGTGCTTGCACCATATAGAAGAACAAGGGACAAACCAAATATTGCAAAACCAATCACCTGTGTCATCGCATCTTGATGTGACGCTTGGAAAATCAAATCAAAAATACACGGGATACACGCTAATAACCCAATAAAATGCGTCAGTGCACTTACAGGATCTTTTATACCATTCTTTAACATCCTATCAACTCCTTATCTAGTATTAAATACTATATATTAAGATATTGATATATTAACACGTATTCCAAATAGTAACAAGAAGCAAAACACACAAAAATATTGAAACATAGTATGAAATACTATATAATAAATTTCAATAGGAAAAGGAGGGATTGCATGGGAACATACGAAGAAATTCTGGAAACCTTCAAAGAAAAGATCAAAACTGTTTCCGTTGTGGAAATTGCAGATATTCCCAAAATTGATTTATACATGGATCAGGTTACTACTTTTATGGATCAAGCACTTGCACCTTACAAACGTTTGTCTGATGGGAAAGTTTTGACAAAGACCATGATCAATAACTATACAAAGGCAAAGGTTCTTCCGCCGCCAGTGAAAAAGAAATATGGACGCACGCACATCATGCTGCTGATTATGATTTTTCATTTGAAATCTGTTTTGTCCATAAAAGATATTGCGACTTTATTCCAGCCGATCTTTGCTCTTCCAACAAAAGAAGATGCTGAAAAGCAGACCGAAAAAATTTATGCTGGATTTATCTATTTGCAGAAGGCTACTCTTACATATATGCAGGCTTCTGCAGAAGGCATTATTGATGATACCCTTTTTCAGCAGGAAATCATGGCTAATTATGATGAGGAAATGAAAAAAATCATGTTGATTTTACTGCTGGCCATTCGGGCAAATGCAGAAAAACATCTTGCAGAAAAAGTATTAGACTTATACTTCTACTAAAAAAGAAGTCAGAAACGGCAGTGTGAAACTTTTTCTGTAAATATGTAATTGAAGAGGTTCTTCTATGGTAAAATTTAAATCATAGGAGGACCTTTTATTATGGCAAAACAGAAGAAACCCATACATCGGGTACAAATGACAGA
>NZ_JADCKK010000033.1:0-27723 GCF_014982935.1 Anaerotignum lactatifermentans
ACGGATGTGATTAATCCAAAAAGAGCCTCGCCAGACCAATTACTCCCTTATCATAAAAAAATAAGTGCAGAGGGTAAAGCACAAATGATATGCTTTATCTCTTACACTTATATGGTACTAAAAAGAGGTTCTATTTTCCGGTGCATGTCCGTATACTGTTATAAAGTTTGACAGGGAGTGTGAGGACATACATGAAACGGATTTGTTTTTTCCTTTTGATACTGACAAGCCTGTTTTGGACAGGCTGTGGAAATGCAGTAACGGGAGAAATGGCAGAAATAGGACGTATTGGCGATGATTTATCCATCAGCCGTGCCATGGCAGCCAAGACCATGGCATTGACTTTTTACACCAAAGAGGAATTGGAAGGACTGGAACAGGTGGCAGATTTTCCAGATGTGCCCCAGACAGACCCTTTTTACCCTTACATCAATGGGGCAGTGAAACTGGGACTGTTATCCGGTGATGAGGACGGTAATTTTTACCCAGAAAAAGATTTGACGCTGATACAGGCGCAGGCGTTGTTAGACCGACTAGCACCAGATTATGACAGCCGAATGGTGCTGGATGAAAGCAATCAGAATATGCCGGTGGCCTACAGTTTATGGATACAATTATTGCAGACAGCTCTGGAAGCAAGAGAAGAAGGACTTTCTGCCTATGGCATTACGGAAGAAACCCGTGTGCTTCTGACAGCGGAGGATGGCGGTGGCATGTTTGATAATGGGTATTATGGCGGAGCCGGATTGGATTTGAAGCCCTATGAAAATACGGCACTGCGGTATTGGGCAAAAGATGGAGAGATTCTGGCGTTGCTGGAAGTTGCCGACACCACCCCTACCATTGAGAATATCTACTGTACGGCTTCCGGCGGAACCATCCGTATGGAAGCAGGTGCAGGTAGTGTGACACGACCTTATACAGGACAGGCAGTGAACGGCATTTGTGATGTGACTCTTACAGAAGGGAAGGCAACAGAAGCAGTACAGGCAGCAGAATTGGGGCTTTGTACGGTAAAACGAGTCAATGGACAGGAAATTTATCTGGCAGAACAAGGTCTTCTCTCCTGGGCAGATGATTTTCGTATTTATGATGCCACAGGAACAGAGTGGACGAGCCAAAAAGTATCGAAATTGATTTGCGGCACAAAGGGAGCAAATTACTATCTCAAAGATGGAAAAGTGGCAGGAGCAATCATTACCCAGACAGTACAGCCGGAGAATATCCGTGTACTTATTGGCGGAGCAGGGCAGACAAAAGTGACCATTTCCGCAGAGGGAGGATTTACCCTGAAAAGCAGTGAAGCAGAAAAAACATTTTCTAATGGAGAACAGGCTGTGATGACTGCTGACTTGCCATGGTTTGACAGCGGTATTGTGGAAGCGGCTCCAACGGGAGAAAGCCCCTTATCCGTAACTTTTTCTGATGGTACAAAACGTCAGTATTTTGGCACAGTGGAACTGGAACGGCGGCAGGACGGCATTTCTGTCATCAATGCATTGCCCTTGGAAACCTATCTGCGGGGCGTGGTTCCTCATGAAATGCCTGTGGATTTTGGAGAAACAGCCCTTGAGGCTCAGGCAATCACTGCCCGCAGTTATGCCTATAATCAGTTTTATGCTAACAGCTATTGCGGATATGGCGCTCATTTGGCAGATACTGTAGCCAGTCAGGTTTATCTGGGGGCGGATACGGCAGAACTGTCTGACGCGGCAATCCAGGCAACGGCAGGAAAATGTCTGACGGCAGGAAATGAAGTGGTGACCACGTATTTTTACTCCACTTCCTGTGGCTATGGCGCAGATGCAAAAGAAGTATGGTCGGCAGACGGTACTTTTACAGAAGAAAGCAAACCCTATTTGACAGGCGGAACCTACGGCATTTCTGTGGAAAAACCGAATACAGAAGAGGAATGGCTGGCATTCTGGCAGGATTGGGAGATTGAGGGATATGACGACGCGTCCCCTTGGTATCGGTGGAAAACATATTTTGGTGCAGGACAATTGACGGAAATCACCGGCGCCAAACTGAAAGAAGCTGCAAAATCCCATCCAGCCCATGTGGAAGTTTTGCAGGAGGATGGCAGTTGGAAGGCACAAACACCAGAAGATTTGGGACGGCTTACAGGCATTTCTGTGGCAAAGCGTGGAGAAAGCGGCGTGATGGAAGTACTGCGATTGGACTATGAAAAAGGTTCTGTGCAGGTGAAAACAGAATATACCATCCGACAGGTACTTTCACCTACCAAAATGACTGTTGGTGACCCTATTTATTTGCAGAGGAAAGACGGAGAGCCTTTGACAGGGAATACCATGCTTCCAAGTGGTTTTTTTGCCGTAAAAGAAATGAAAAATGCGGAAGGAAAATTGACAGGTGTTGCCCTTTATGGCGGCGGAAACGGTCATGGTGTGGGTATGAGCCAGTATGGTGCCAAAGGCATGGCAGAAGATGGAAAAACAGCAGAAGAAATTCTGGAACATTACTATGCAGGAACAACCGTACAGCAAGTGATTGCATAAAAAAACAACACGCAGGAATTTTTCCTGCGTGCTGTTTTTTAGATTTCAATATGATTTTTTTCTTTGTATTCTTCTGCCATATCAGCTAAAGAAATGTTGTCCACGACATCATCCAGCGCTTCTTTCATCTTTTTCCAGATGGAAAGAGAAACGCAGGTGTCAGAGTTGGGGCACATGGGGTTGTCCACACAATCTACGGGAGAGAGGGAACCTTCCAGAATTCTCAGGACTTCTCCGATGGTGATATCTTTTGGTTCTCGTGTGAGAATGTAACCTCCCTGCGCACCGCGGTAGCTTTTTACCAGACCGGATTTTGTCAGTGGATTGATGATCTGTTCCAGATATTTTTCGGAAATATCCTGCTCTCTGGCGATGGATTTCAAAGCCAGTGTGCCTTTGTCGTAATGGAGAGCCAGACTTAACATCAGGCGTATGCCATAGCGGCCTTTTGTAGATATTTTCATAAAAATACTCCTTACTAAAAAAACGGGTGTTTATTCTTCTTCCCAGCCTTTGCAGATGTCAACCCAGGCTTCGCATTTGCCGTAATGGAAAAGTTCGTCGCAAGTCAGTTCAACTGCGGAGTTGCTGCTGCCGGCAGCTGGGAATACAGTGTCAAAACGCTTCATGGAAACATCGGCAAATGCACGGGTACCTTCCGGCAGTGCGAAAGGACAAACGCCACCGACAGCATGTCCGGTTGCTTCCAGTGTTTCTTCGGGAGAAAGCATTTTTGCCTTCAGACCAAAGGTGTCTTTAAATTTGCGGTTATCGATTTTTGCGTCCCCTGCAACGGAAATGACAATGGGTCCTTCCTTAGACATCAGGCAGAGCGTTTTGGAAATCCGGGCGGGAATAACGCCGGCTGCTTCTGCTGCCAGTTCTACAGTTGCACTGGAGGTAGCAAATTCCAATACTTCCTTGGGACAATTCATATCTTTCAGATAAGCTTTAACTTTTTCAATAGACATGGTTGCATACATCTCCTCTTTGGGATATTCAGATTTACTTATACGCAATAGCATAGCAGAAAAGTAGTCTTTATGCAAGATAAAGTGCATAAGAATTTAGAAAAAAGTGTTGACAGATAAAAAAGGTCGCGTTACAATGGGCAAAAGATCACAGACGACGGACAGGAGTTTTCAACATGCAGAAATTTACATTTGTTGGAAAACTGCATATGGATATGATGATGAGCATGGGCATGATGATGTGCATGCTTTTTGTGATGTTCATATGTTACTTGCAATCGTTCTGAGATGCTTTGAAACAAAACTGATTTTTACAAACGGCTCGGAGGATGCGAGCCGTTTTTTTATTGCTTTTTGGCTTGCACTCCGAGGAAAAACACAAAGGAGATGAATTTATGCCACTGATTATCAATGAAGAACTTCCAGCATTTGATGTGCTGCGCAAGGAGAATGTTTTTGTTGTCAATCCTTATCGGGCAGTACATCAGGATATTCGTCCTCTGCGCATTGCCATTTTGAATTTGATGCCTAACAAGATCGAAACGGAAGTACAGCTGATGCGTCTGCTGAGCAATACGCCTTTACAGGTGGAAATTGAATTGCTGCAGATGAAAAGCCATAACGCGAAAAATACTGCTTCAGAATATCTGGACGCTTTTTATAAAACATTTGATGATGTGAAAGATCAAAAATTCGATGGGCTCATCATCACCGGTGCACCCATTGAGAATTATGATTTTCAGGATGTGGATTTCTGGCCGGAATTGTGCGAAATATTGGAATGGGAAAAAAGCCATGTGTTTAGTGTGCTGCATATCTGCTGGGGCGCACAGGCGGCACTGAATTATTTCTATGACATTCCCAAATACAGCTTGCCTGCAAAGAAATTCGGCATCTACTCCCATCAGGTAGAGAAAAAAGACCATGTGCTTATGAGAGGCTTTGACGAAGCTTTTTATTGCCCACATTCCCGTCATACAGAAGTGCGGGCAGAAGATATTCGTCAGGTGGATGATTTGGAAATTCTGGCGGAATCCGCTGGCGCAGGACCTCATATTATTGCAGATAAATCTGGCAGACGGATTTTCCTGACAGGACATTTTGAGTATGACGCAGACTCTCTGGCAAAAGAATTCTATCGGGATTTGGGCAAAGGACTTCCCATTCAGCTGCCCTATGGATATTTTCCAGAGGATGACCCAAAACAGACACCTTTGATGCGTTGGAAAGCCCATGCCAATCTGTTTTATTCCAATTGGCTGAACTACTTCGTATATCAGGAAACACCTTATCATATCAGTGACATTCAGGCTTAATACAAAGGAGGAACAAACATGAAAGATTTGAGATTGGAAACAAAATGCATTCAGGCAGGTTATGTACCCACAAACGGACAGTCCAGACTGCTGCCCATCGTTCAGAGCACTACATTCAAATATGACAGCAGCGAAGAAATGGGCAAGCTGTTCGATTTGGAAGCAGAAGGGTATTTCTATACACGTTTGCAGAATCCCACCAGCGATTGGGTAGCACAGAAAATTTGTGCATTGGAAGGCGGCACAGCAGCAATGCTGACTTCTTCCGGTCAGGCGGCAAACTTCTATGCCGTATTCAACCTGTGTCAGGCTGGGGATCATGTGGTATCTTCCTCTACTGTATACGGCGGTACTTATAACCTTTTTGCCGTTACCATGAAGAAAATGGGTATCTCCTTTACATTTGTTGACCCTGATTGTTCCGATGAAGAGCTGGAAGCGGCTTTCCAGCCCAATACCAAAGCGGTATTCGGGGAAACCATTGCCAATCCTGCACTGGTGATTCTGGATATTGAACGCTTTGCAAAAGCCGCTCATGCCCACGGCGTACCTTTGATTGTGGATAATACGTTTGCAACTCCCATTAACTGCCGTCCTTTTGAATGGGGCGCGGATATTGTAACTCATTCCACCACAAAATATATGGATGGTCATGATGCAACCGTCGGCGGCTGTATTGTAGATTCTGGCAACTTTGACTGGCAGGCACATGCGGACAAATTCCCCGGTTTGACAACACCGGACGATTCTTATCACGGCATCACTTACGCAGAACGCTTTGGCAAAGAAGGGGCTTACATCACAAAAGCAACAGCACAGCTTATGCGTGATCTGGGTTCCACACCTGCACCTATGAATGCGTATCTGCTGAATCTGGGACTGGAAACTCTTGCACTGCGTATGGAACGTCATTGTCAGAATGCCCAGAAAGTGGCGGAATTCCTGAATAGCCATGAAAAGATTGCATGGGTAAATTATGCCGGACTGGAAGGCAACAAATATTATGAACGGGCACAGAAATATATGCCCAACGGCACCTGCGGCGTCATTTCTTTCGGTGTAAAAGGCGGTAGAAAAGCGGCAGAAGCTTTTATGGCAAAACTGGAACAAATCATCATTGCCACACATGTGGCTGATGCAAGAACCTGTATCCTGCATCCTGCGTCTTCCACTCATCGCCAGATGACAGATACCGAACTGGTAGCGGCTGGTGTAGGTCCGGATTTGGTTCGTCTTTCTGTTGGCATTGAGCATGTGGATGATATCATTGCGGATCTGGCACAGGCATTAGAAAGCATTTAAATAAAAAAACATTGTTTTCTGCTTTTCGGTATGGTATACTCAATACCGATAGAAATCATCGGTATTGTTTGTGCAAAGTCTTTTTCACTGACCATGCGAGAGACAGAGCAATAATGATACAATTCCAAGAAGCCTTATACATCCCCGTGTATAGGGCTTCTTTTTTATAGAGAAGATTGTCACAGGGAATGTTTCCGTGCTATGATGAAATCAAGTGCTTCACTGCGTATTTTGCCTGAAGAAGGAAAAGGCGGGATGGCATGATACAGTTGAGAACTTTTCAACCGGAAGACGCGGAAAAAATCATTTCTTGGGTGGATAGTCCTTTGGTGTTTTATCAGTGGTGTGCAGGTTTTTTGGGGACCTATCCCATTACGGGGGAAAATCTGCGGCAGTATTATGAAAAAGAAGGAACAGATGCAGATTATCATGTGCTGACGGCTTTTCATGAGCAGGGGATTTTTGCCCATTTGACCATGCGCTTTTTAAAGGAAGAACCGGGAACGGCAAGAATCGGCTTTCTCATTCTGGATACAAACCTGCGCGGTCAGGGCTATGGAAAAAAGCTGATGCAGGAAATTTTGAAACTTGCCTTTTCCTATGACCATATCCAACAGGTGACGCTGGTGGTCTTTGAGAATAATCCAAGGGCGAAAGCCTGCTATACAGCCTGCGGTTTTCAGGAAGAAAAGGAAAAAGAACCGAAAACATATCCCTGTATGGGAGAAGATTGGCCGTTTTATGACATGAAGCTGTCCAGAACTGACTGGGAAAAAGACTGTTTTTCTTAAAAAACAGATAGAATCAAAAGGGAAGCAAGGTCTTTTGTTGACTTGATTTTCTGATGGTGTTATACTCTTTTGAGACTGCGCTGATTTATGGAATGTGCAGAGAATCAGAATTGAGGGAATGAAATGATCAGAAATATTTTGGAATATGCGGAAGAAACGGCAAAACGCATGCCAGACGCTGTGGCTTTTGCCGCAGATAAGGAAGAAAAAACTTTTGGTCAGCTGGTACAGCGGGCAAAAGAAATCGGTTCCGCTTTATTGTCTTATGGTGTGAAAAATGCGCCCATGGCAGTGATGACCGATAAAACACCGGATATGATTGCGGCATTTCTGGGCTGTGTTTACAGTGGGAATTTTTACACCCCCATTGATGTGACCATGCCTAAAGAACGGATTCTTTCCATATTTGAAACATTGAAGCCTGTGGTGCTCCTCATTGATGAAAAGAGTAAAAAACAGGCAGCGGCATTGGGTTACACAGGAGAAACATTGGTATTGGAAGAAATTCCAGAAGGAAATGTGAATGAGGAAGCGCTGGCGGAAGTGCGTCGGAAAGCCATCGACACAGATCCCTTGTATGCGCTGTTCACCTCCGGTTCCACAGGTGTGCCCAAAGGGGTTGTCATCAGCCATCAGGCTGTTGTAAACCTGACAGAATGGTATACAGAAACTTTTTCCATTACAGAAAAAGAAGTTATCGGTAATCAGGCGCCTTTTTACTTTGATTCTTCCGTCAAAGATATTTATGCTGTATTGAAAACCGGGGCAAGAATGGAAATCATCCCGAAGATGCTTTTCTCTTTCCCTGTGAAACTGCTTCCTTATCTGGAAGAAAAGAAAATCAATTACATTGACTGGGTACCTTCCGCTTTGTGTATTATTGCAAACACAGACGCTCTGGAAAAAGTGCGTCCGTCTTATTTGCAGAAAATCATGTTTGTAGGGGAAGCGATGCCAACCAAACAGTTCAATTACTGGCGGCGGCATTATCCAGATGCCATGTTTGCCAATATTTACGGTCCTACAGAAACCACTGTGGATTGTACGTATTATATAGTAGACAGAGAATTTGCCGATGATGAGCCTTTGCCCATCGGACATGCCTGCCGGAATACAGACATTTTCTTATTGAAAGACAATCGTCTGGCAGAGGCGGGAGAAGCTGGGGAAGTTTGTGTCAGAGGGCGCTGTCTGGCTCTGGGATATTACAACAATCCTGAAAAGACAGAAGAAGCCTTCATTCAGAATCCACTGAATCCCTACTATCCCGAAAAAATTTATAAAACCGGCGATATTGCGAAATATAACGAGTATGGGGAAATCATTTTCCTTGCAAGAAAAGATCATCAGATTAAGCACATGGGACACCGTATTGAACTGGGAGAAATCGAAACAGCAGTCCTTTCCATTGACTTGGTGGAAAACGGTGCCTGCATTTACGACAACGATACCCAGAAAATCGTGCTTTTCTACTGCGGCGCAGAAGCCACACAGGCTTATATTCTGAAAAAACTCAGAGATAAAGTGCCCAAGTACATGTTCCCCAATGTGATGATCCAGATGGAATCTCTGCCTCAGACACTCAACGGAAAAATTGACAGATTGCGATTGAGGGAGTATTATGTTCAAGAAAATTCCTGATACCAAAACTTTAGAAGGGCTTTTGCGGGCTTGGCACAGCAAACGGGCAATGACCAATTTCTTTCTGCCGGAGGAGGAATATCTGCCGGTGGCAAAAAAATGGATGGTTATGCGTTTTGAACATGGCTGTTACCTGATTTTTGAAAAGAAAGAACATTACGATTTTTATTTCTTTCTGGATAAAGGGACTTTGCCGGTGGCTGTACCGGAAATGGACAAACCGTTGGTATTGGAGCAGGTTTGCTTGGAAAGGAAAGGACAGGAACCAAAGGCATCCGCATGGGAGGCAGTTGGATTTGTGCCTTATCTGGAACGGAAACGGCTCATGATGCCCATGCAGGAAGGCATTTCCGCTACCCGTGAAGCAAAGTTTGCTGCGGAATCTCAGGTAGATGAGATTCTGGAAATCATGGCGAACAGCTTTGAGCCTTATACCTCCGCTTTGCCGGAGAAAAAGGAACTGCTGGCGTCCATTCGTGCAAAAGAAGTGCTGGTTGCCATGGAAGATGACAAAATGTTGGGTTTCCTGCGTTTTGGACCGGAAAAGAAAGTTTCTGTTCTATGGCAGGTGGCAGTGAAAGAAGAAGCCAGAGGAAAGGGCATCGGCAAAATGCTGGTGAAACACTGGATCTGGCAGGTAAAGGACAGCGCACTGCGTTGTCAGCTGTGGGTGCGGACGGATAACCCGTCAGCACAGAGAATGTATGAAATGCTGGGCTTTTTGCCTGATGGCAGAATCGCTCCGGTAATGATAAAAGAGAAGAAAGGATAATGTGACATGGAAAGCTTATTGAAAATCTTGGCAGAAATCAGACCTGACGTAGACTTTGAGGACAACAAAGAACTGGTAGACAGCGGCGAGCTGGATTCCTTTGACATCGTAACACTGGTTGGCGAACTGTGTGACGCTTACGATATTGAAATCGGTGCGGACGAAATCGTGCCCGAAAACTTCAATTCCGTTGAAGCAATCATGGCACTGGTAACCAGACTGCAGGAAGACTAATCAGGCACAGGGAGAAACATTATGGCATTCACATCTATGCAGTTTGTGATGTTTCTGGTGTTGGCTGTAGCTGTATATTATTTAACGCCGAAGCGTTACCGTTGGGTAACGCTTTTGGTGGTTAATTATGTCTTTTATTATTTCGCAGGTGTCAAATACTTTGTATACCTGTTTGCCACAACCATCAGCACATATATCGCAACAATGAAATTAGGAAACATGGCGGCAGAAAACAAAGCCGCTTACAATGCTGTGAAGGCAGAATTGGACAGAGATGGCAAAAAGGCGTGGAAAGCGGATTTTACGAAGAAAAAACGCCGGGTTCTGGTACCTACACTGGTATTCAACTTCGGTATTCTGGCAGTGCTGAAATATTCCGGTTTTGTCAGCGAAAACCTGAACGCTTTATTCGCGAAGATTTCCGCGCCTGTGGAACTGCCCGTGTTCCATTTCCTTTTGCCGCTGGGTATTTCATTCTATACCTTCCAGACCATGGGTTATCTCATCGACGTTTATCGGGAAAAGGTAGCGCCGGAGAAAAATATTGGGAAACTGGCACTGTTCATTTCCTTTTTCCCGACCATTGTGCAGGGACCTATCGGACGATTCCAGCATCTGTCCAAACAGTTGTTTGAAGGAAATGATTTTTCCTATGAACGCACCAAGTTTGGTGTACAGCTTATGCTTTGGGGGGCATTCAAGAAATTGGTCATTGCCGACAGAGCTTCTGTATTGGTAGATAATGTGTTTGGATTCCCCGATACATTTGGCGGAACTTATGTAGCCGTAGCAGCTTTGGTATACTGCATCCAGCTTTATGGGGATTTCTCCGGCGGTATTGATATTGCCACCGGTGCGGCGCAGATTTTTGGCGTAGACTTGGAGAAAAACTTTGAACGCCCTTATCTGGCAACAAGCATCCCTGACTTCTGGCGCAGATGGCACATCACCCTTGGTGCATGGTTCCGGGATTATGTGTTCTATCCTTTGTCTTTGTCTAAATTCTTTACAAAGGTAGGGAAAAAAGGTCGTCAGGTGCTGGGCAACTATATCGGTAAAATGCTGCCGGTATTGATTCCACAGTTTATCATTTTCTTCCTCATCGGTATCTGGCATGGGGCAGAGTGGAAATACATCGCCTTTGGTTTTTACAACGGTACCCTCATCGTACTGGGGATTTTGTTTGAAGAACCTCTGCGGAATCTGGCGGAAAAACTCCATATCAATACCAAATGCTTCAGCTGGCATCTGTTCCAGATTCTGCGGACATTGGTGCTGGTAGCTTTGGGGAAAATCATCACCAGAGCGGCAGGCTTCAGTATTTCCGTTTCCATGATGCACTCCATGATTGTGAATTGGGATACAGATATTCTCTTTAACGGCGGTTTGCTCCAGCTTGGTCTGGACAGCAAAGACTTGTGGGTACTGGTACTGGCATCTCTGGTATTGCTGGCTGTGAGCATCATGCAGGAATGCGGTATCAAAGTACGGGAAACACTGGCAAAACAGAATTTGTATTTCCGTTGGGCAGTGTATCTGTGTGCAGTATTTTCATTGATAATTTTCGGCGTTTACGGTTTGAACTATAACGCAGCAGACTTTATTTACAGGGGGTTCTAGGAATATGGGTAAAAAAATTAATATCATTGCTCGTTGTTCTGCCTTCTGTCTGGTATTTGTGCTGGTGTTTGGACAGCTCACTCAGGTGTACCGCCGGAATGACGACGAAACAAACGAAATTCATGCTTTTTATGATGAACCGAAAGATAGTTTAGATGTGCTTTACATCGGCAGCAGCCCTCTTTTGAGAGGGGTATCTTCCATGCTCATGTATCAGGATCACGGCTTTACAGGATATGCCAGAGCGTCCGCATTGCAGGCACCTTCTGTCAGCTATGGACTTCTGGCAGAATCTCTGGAATACCAGAATCCCGAAGTGGTGGTACTGGTCTGTGACAACCTGTTCCAGTCTTACGATTATGCAGAACAGGAAGGGGATATGCGCCGTGCCATGGACGGTATGAAACTTTCCACTTATAAATGGGAGATCATTCAGGAAGTGACAGCGGCAGATGAACGCCAGACCACATTGTCTTATGTGTTCCCTCTGTTCCGTTATCATGAACGGTGGAAAGAAGTGAATCTGGCAGATGCGGAACCAAGACCGCTTATGAAACATTCCATCAAAAAAGGACATGTTTATCTGCGGGACATTTCTCCTCAGGTTTATCCTGATGGATTTATGGAACCGACAGGAGAAACAGCGGTTTTTGATGAAAGCGCATTGGCATATACAGAAAAATCTATTGCTTTGTGCAAGGAAAAGGGCATTGAAGTTGTGCTGCTCCATCTGCCAAAAATGAGCTGGACTTATGAAAAGAGTCAGGCCATGGAAACCTTTGCGGAAGAACAGGGCGTGGATTATGTGGATTTCGATACGGAAGAAATCCGCACACAGGTAGGTCTGGACCCTGCGGTGGATTATTATGATCAGGGTCATGTGAACTTGACAGGCTCCGTGAAAGTCAGTGAATGGCTGGGTAATTATCTGGATCAGACGTATGACCTGCCAGACCATAGAGGCGAGGAAGCCTATGCCCAGTGGGACATTGATTTACAAGCATATCTGGAAAGAACCGGATTATCATAAATGACTTTATTTCAGGATATTTCTTCGAAGAAAAAAGAGGAAATATCCTTTTTTATTGGAAAAATTGTTGACTTTTCAATGAATGCTCATTTTTTCGTATCATGTTGCACAAAAAGAACTTTGCAAATTTACGATTATTAAGAAAATTGTAAATAATTGGGAGAGATTTCGTAATAAGTCCATGCTATAATGTGAATATTAAAAAATGATTAAAATGATTTAATCGTTTTCCAAAAGAAGGGAGGAGAAGCCTTGGGAAAAAGCATTATCCGAATCAAAGATGTGACAAAATTTTACCGTATGGGGGCGGAAACCATTGCTGCTGTCAACGGACTGAGTCTTTCTATCAAACAAGGAGAAGTTTGCTGTTTGTTTGGGAAATCGGGTTCCGGTAAGTCCACATTGCTGAATTTGATTGCAGGGTTGGAGAAGCCTACCAGCGGACAAATTATATTCAATAAAAAGCACATTGAACGCATGAATGAAGATCAGCTGGCAGAATTTCGACAAAAGTATGTAGGGTTTGTATTTCAGTCCTATAATTTGCTGCCGACGCTGACAGCTATGGAAAATGTAACGTTGCCGTTGATTTTCCGCGGTGTGCCTGTACAGGAACGGAATGAGCGGGCTATGGAGATGCTCAAAGCCGTTGGGCTGGAAGGCAGAGCCAATCATAAACCAAGTGAAATGTCCGGCGGTCAACAGCAGCGTGTCAGTATTGCCAGAGCCTTTATCAACAGCCCGCAGGTCGTGTTCGCTGATGAACCTACGGGAAATCTGGACACCAAGACGACATACGAAATGATGGATCTGATTACGGGATTAGCAAAGAAAAATCATCAAACCCTTGTTATCGTTACCCACGATATGGAATTGTCAGAATATGCTGACAGAATTGTGGTTATGATGGATGGAAAAATTGAACGGATAGACGAGCAACAACAGAGTGGAGGAGAGGAAGTATGAGGAAGATAACGTGGAAAAGTGTGTTTGCCATGATTCTGTCGGTGTCTATATTGATGGGGCTGTCAGTTCCTATCATGGCAGAGGATAAGTTTGACATCGGTACCCCACAGGTATTTGTGGCAGGCGATGGTGTTTATGAAGTGGAAAACAACAAGGAAAACCGTTTGAGCATCCAGGTGAAGAATAAAGGGAATGCCATTGCGGATAACGTTGTGGTTCGGGCAAAAAGTGAAGAAGCTATGCCGCCTTTTAAACTGAATTTTTCCGACGGGGAAAATGTAGGCAGTTTGGGTGTTAATGGCACAAAAACTTTAAAACTGTATGTGAATATGAATGGCTCCCCTGATAAGGCAAGCTATCCCATTACACTGAGTTATACATACAAAGATCCTTTGGGTGGCTCTTACAGCGGTTCTGACACCATTTATATCAAACTCAAAGGCTTTGACAGAGAACCTTCTTATCTGTTCGACCAGATGAAAATGACACCGGAAAGCCTTTCTCCTGGTACTGGTGGTACTCTTACCGGACGGGTGAAGAATACCGGCAGTCAGATTATGTATCAGGCAGAAGTTATTTTGGACAAATTGACAACAGAAGGAATCAGCTTGAGCGGCGGTTTCAGCAGTGTACAGCTGGGAACACTGAATATTGGGCAGGAAGGCAAATTCTCCTTCCCTCTGGCAACCAGCGCGGATATGGCAGCAGGAAACTATCCTGTGACAGTAAAGCTGAAATACATGGATGAAATGGGTAAAGAATATGAAAAGACACAGGATTACTACATCAATGTAGGGGGTGTCAGCGGCAAAGCTTCCCAGATCATCATTCGTAATATGAAAGAACCTGCGGGCACCTATGGTGTCAATCAGAATTTCCCCATTCAGTTTGAATTGTATAACGCAGGGCAGGTATCAGCAAAAGATATCATTATCACAGCGGAAGGTCTTGACCCTTCAGCAGTGGTACCGAAATCCAGCAGTGTCAAGAATGTCATGTCCTTGGCACCTGGCGCAAGCATGCCTATGACATTTACTTTTGCGGGAACCAATCAGGCTTCCAGCCAGAACTATGCCATCCAGTTTACCGTGGAATATACTTCCGGCGGAACAAAAGTAAATACATTCAAACAGTATGCAGGCGTCAATATTTCCAATCCCAAAAAGGATAAGGAAGAAGAAGGCGAAGACGATAAGAACAAGAGCAAACCCAAGATTATCGTTAGTAAGTATGTCTGCGATCCGCTGATTGTTATGGCAGGGGAAGAATTTGACCTGAATCTGTCTTTGATGAATACCCATAAAGACAAAGGTGTGAAAAATATCAAAATGTTCCTGACACTGGCAGAAGAAACTTCTTCCGAAACAGAAAAATCCGGGAATATCTTCACACCTGTTAACAGCAGCAATACCTATTATTTCGACGCAATTCCACCCAAAGGCACAGTGGATAAAGAACTGCGGCTGTATGTCGTGCCCAATGCACAGCCCAAAACTTATACACTGACTGTGAATTTTGAATATGAAGATGCGGAAGGCAATGAATACACTGCGCAGGAACTGCTGGGCATCAATGTGGAACAGGTAACAGAACTGAACATGGACGAATTTGCTATGCCCGAAACTGTGGAACAGTATATGCCTGTGACTGTTTCTTTCAGTTACTATAATACAGGTAAGGTTGCACTGAATAATGTGATGTTCAAAGTGGAAGGCGACGTAGATTGCAGCCAGAGAAGCACTTATGTAGGGAATATGGACCCCGGTGCAAGCGATTATTATGAAGTAACATTCACACCCAATACCATTGGGGAAGTGCCTGTCAGCATTGTGGCAACTTATGAGGATGCCAGTGGGGAAACCATTGAACAGCGTCGGGATTATGTGCTTAATGTGACAGAACCTATGATGCCCGAAGGGGAAGAAGACGGCGCAGAACCTCCTCAGAATGGCTTGACGATGAAAAATATTATCATCGGTATTGGTGTGATTGTAATTCTGGGCATGGGTCTGTTCCTGTTCATCAGAGGACAGAAGAAAGATCCTGACGGTTTTGCAGAAAGCATGGATTTCGATGATGAAGACGAAGAATTGGAAGATGATGACGAGGACGACGATGACAAAGAAGGTATGCCCTTATGAGTACAAGAGATTTGATCATGATGGCAGTGCGCAATCTTTGGAAGCGAAAACTGCGGACATTTCTGACTATCCTGGGGGTAGTTATCGGTACAACTTCCATTGTTGTCATGATTTCCATCGGGATCGGCATGAATGAAAGTTTTCAGAAACAGGTGGAAGAATGGGGCAGTTTGCAAGTTATTGATGTTTATAGCAACAATGGTGATATGTATATCAGCAGCGATGCAAATGCCAACAGGGGCAAACCCCAGAAAAAAGCAGTGCTAGATGCCGCTGCCATTGATAAGTTTAAGCAGATGGAGTATGTGGAAGCTGTATCACCTATTGTGCGGGAAAGTATGATGCTGGTTTGTGGCAAGTATGTGAGCAATGCCAGTTTTATTGGTATAGACCCTGCCGCCATGGAAGCTCTTGGCTATAAAGTGGAAGAAGGGCGTACATTAACGGCGGAAGATAAAGAAGGTATTGTGGTTGGCAGAGACGTTATTACGAGCTTTTACAATCCCAAATTAAGCTGGCAGATGCAGATGCAGGCAGAGGCTCCAGAAATCAATGTGATGGAAGATAAGGTCATTATGACTTATGACGGGAATTACGGCACAAAGTATGCCGATAAATCCATCAAACCCATCAAAACACCTGTATTGGGAATCATGCCGGATGGAGGCGGCAATGGATATAATGTTGTGATGCCCCTGAAGCAGATGGAAAAAATCCAGAAAGACAAAGAAGCATGGCGGAAAAAACAGGGCAATACAGGAAGTGCCAACCAGAAGAAAAAAGGTGAATATGAACAGGTAGCTGTGAAAGTAAGTGACCTGAATAAAGTACAGGAAGTACAGCAGCAGATCAAAGACATGGGATATCAGGCATCCAGCTTGACAGACCAGCTGAACACCATGAAAGAAACCACAAAGATGCTGCGTATTGTACTGGGCGCCATCGGTGCCGTATCCCTGATTGTAGCGGCAATCGGTATTACAAATACTATGGTTATGGCCATTTATGAAAGAACCAGAGAAATCGGTATCATGAAGGTAATCGGTGCTTCTCTGCGTGACATTAAACTGCTGTTTTTGACAGAAGCGGCATTTATCGGTTTTGCCGGAGGAGTGCTAGGGATAATCACCAGTTTCCTCATGTCGCTCATTGTCAATTTGGTTGCCACTAAACAGGCAAGCGAAATGACATCTTCCATTCCCGTATGGCTTTACCTGTCTGCTGTTGCTTTTGCTACAGTGATTGGTGTATTGTCTGGCTATTTGCCGGCAAAACGTGCTATGAAGCTAAGCGCATTGACAGCCATCAAAACAGAATAAGAAAAGGCAGTTTGCTTTTTCAAATAGAACAATGACAGGCAGCGGGAGAATTCTTGACTGCCTGTTTTGTTTTTTCAAAATGATATCTGAATTTGAAAAAGGAGTGGTTTTATGTATGAAATGGGGATTTCTTTATTGCTTTCCTTGGTGATGATGTGCAGCAGCGGCGGGAATGTATCGCAGGCGGAAATCACACCATGGGAACCTTCGGCACTTTATACTGATGAAGAAATTCTGGATGCTATTACGGTAACAGAAGGTTATTTTGCCAAAGAATTTCAAGGCTGTACATTGCGGGAGATTACTTATGTGGGTGATGATCATCAGGATGAATTCATAGAATGGGCAGAAGATTATGAAGCGGAAGAAGCCATTGTGCTTGTATCTGCTTTCGATGTGGACGCTTCCGGTGGAGATGGTTCTTTGAATCCCAATGATACTTATGAAGATTGGGAATGGGTTTTGGTCAGAGATAAAGATGGAACTTGGCGTCATGTGACACATGGATACGGTTGATTTTTTATAACATACCACTTTTGTTTTTTTATGATTTTTCGGAAAAAAGAAAATTTTTCGGAAAAATGGGGAAAGATATGAAAAACAAAAGGTGGTGACAATTTGATACAGGCAGCAACAGCCCCCATTATCATTGGTTTGTTTTATATTTACATTCGGGATAAGTATGAAAAAGAGCCGTGGCAGATGCTTATATGGGGGCTGCTTTTTGGCGTTTACGCAACTTTTGTCATTTACGGCGTAGGACAGTGGGTAGAAACGATGTTTCCGCTGACAGATCTGCCCTTTGCGGCAGCTTTTTTGCAGGCGGCTTTGGTGGAGGAGAGCGTGAAACTGTTGTTTCTGCTGGCGCTTCTGGCGCGGAATCCGCAATATAATGAGCCATTTGACGCCATTGTTTACGCTGTTTTTATTTCTTTAGGATTTGCATGGATCGAAAACATTGTGTATGTAACCCATCCCCTTTGGGGCGGCATAGGCACTGCGCTGGCAAGAGCAGTTCTTTCTGTGCCGGGACATGGATTGTTTAGTGTACAGATGGGGTATTGGCTTTCTGAGGCGAAATTTGCAGGAAGAAAAGTTGGTTGGCTCCTTGCTTTTCTGGTACCTTATCTGTATCATGGTTGGTATAATTACCTGTTGTTGGCAGATGTTCCGGGGGCAGAAGTTTTTTTGGCACTGCTCATGGGACTGCTCATCATTACAAGTCTGCGGTATATGTCAAAGTTACTGAAAAAATCCCCATTTCGTCCCACAGGAGAAAAATTGTCCCAAAAATAGTAAAATTTACGCTTTGTCTTGAAAAGCAGAGGAAAAAGCGGTATACTGATATCGAATGGCATATAAAATAATAAAGCGGAGGGAATGCGGTGATTGAAGCAGTAAGCTGCGGCGGCGTCGTGATACACAGGTGGAAGATCCTCCTGCTCTATAAGAATCAGAACGGCAGATATATGGGCTGGGTTCTGCCCAAAGGAACCGTGGAAGAAAATGAAACATACCGCCAGACTGCTCTGCGTGAAGTGAAAGAGGAATCAGGTGCCAATGGCGAGATCATCAAATATGTAGGCAAAACACAGTATACCTTCAAAGGCGGAGAAGATACCGTCAACAAAACGGTGCACTGGTATTTGATGAGTGCAAATTCCTTTTACTGCAAACCGCAGAGCGAGGAGTACTTTGCAGATGCGGGTTTTTATAAATTCCATGAGGCTTATCATCTGCTCAAATTCAACGATGAGCGCCAGATTCTGAAAAAAGCATACTATGAATATAGTGAGATGCGAAAGAATAAGGAATTTTTGAAAAAGAAATTTATGCAGAACAAAACGTAAAGGAGAGAGTGCTATGAAAAAATATTTTGAAGTAAGACCTAGCTTCAGCGATTTGAAAGAAAAAATTGTTGTGCTGCAGGACCGTGACGAAAAGAAAACCATGTTTATCGTGCTGGCAGTCGTTGCGGCTGTACTGGCAGTGGTTACACTTGGCGTTGTTTATCTGCTGAAAACAAAAATGGATGACGAATACGATGAAGACTGGGACTATGATTGGGACGATCTGGATGACGAATGCTGTGACGATGAATGCTGCTGCACAGACAGTGATGTAGACGATTCCGTGAAAGTAGAGCAGGCTTAAGAAGATTTAGACGCATGCGTCTGGAAGCGGCTGATATGAGAAGGATTGGGGAATACCGGGAGATTTTTTCTTATGTCAGCCACTTTTTGAAATTCTGCGGGACAAAAAACGCATAGCGGGACGGAAAGCATCCAAAGAGGTGAGCAACATGGAAGAAAAACTGCAGATGGTGCGTAAAATCGTACCTGATTTGACAGAGGAACTGGTAAAGAGATACCGCATTTTGAAAACCGTTCGTCTGCTGGAACCATGCGGCAGAAGGCTGGTGGTAATCTCTCTTGGAATGACAGAAAGAACGGTACGCAGTGAAATTGAAAAACTCAATGCACAAGGGCTGGTGAAGGTTTCCAAAACAGGCATGTCTGTAACGGAAGACGGTCTGAGTGTATTGGAAAACCTCAGTGATTTGTTCTCCAGTCTGACAGGAATGTCCGAACTGGAAGAAAAAGTACGGGAAATCCTTGGCGCACAGCGGGTATTGCTGGCACAGGGCAATTCCGACGAAAGCGACCGTACGGTCAAAGAAATGGCACAGATTGGCGCGAGAGTCCTTCTGGAAAATATGCGCCGCAGCAGTCGTATCGCCATCACCGGCGGAACAACTATGGCGGCACTGGTGGAAGCCATGCCTTATACAGCAGTGCAGAAAGCGGAAATGGTATTGCCCGCTCGCGGCAGCATCGGCAGAAAGCTGGAATTGCAGGCAGATACTTTGGCGGCAAAACTGGCGGAAAAAGCCGGAGCCGATTACCGTATGCTGCATTTGCCGGATAACCTCAGCGCAAATGTGCTGGAAGAAATGAAATCAGAACCAGAAGTAGCAGAAACCATTAACGAATTGAAGCGTGTGGATATTTTGCTGCTGGGTGTTGGAGATGCCATGGAAATGGCAGAAAAACGCCGTCTGGATCATGATACATGTAAACTGCTCCGGCAGGAACATGCCGTTGCAGAAGCCTGCGGCTATTACTTCAACCATAAAGGCGAAGTGGTCTACGAAACAAATTCCATTGGTGTGGACTTCGAAGAAGTGCATCGTATGGAACATGTCATCGTTTCCGCAGGAGGCAAAAAGAAGGCAGCAAGTTTGCTTGCACTAAGCAAGAGCATGTCCAATGCGGTATTTATCATGGACGAAGGCGCGGCACTGGAAATGCTGCGGCTTGCGGGTCTTTGAAATGCGCAGTATAATACACAGTAGAATGGTAATTCTGTTCATACAGAATCAAAAATATACCGATATTTAAAATGGAGAGGAGAACCCTTATGTTACAGAAAAAAACAGTAGATGATTTGAAAGTACAGGGCAAACGCGTTCTGGTAAGATGTGATTTCAACGTACCTTTGAAAGATGGTGTGATCACTGATGAAAACAGAATCACAGCAGCACTGCCTACCATTGAAAAACTGATGAAAGACGGCGGCAAAGTGATCCTTTGCTCTCACATGGGCAAACCCAAGGGCGAACCCAAGCCTGAACTGTCTCTGGCACCTGTAGCAAAACGTCTGTCCGAACTGCTGGGCAAAGAAGTTGTATTCGCAAAAGACGATAACGTAGTTGGCGAAAATGCGAAAAAAGCTGTAGCAGAAATGAAAGACGGAGATGTGGTACTGCTGGAAAACACACGTTATCGCAAAGAAGAAACAAAAAATGAAGAAAACTTCAGCAAAGAACTGGCTTCTCTGGCTGACATCTTCGTAAACGATGCATTTGGTACCAGCCATAGAGCACACTGCTCCACTGTTGGCGTAACTGCTTTTGTGGAAGAATCCGCAGTTGGCTACCTGATGGAAAAAGAAATCGCTTTCCTGGGCAACGCAGTAAACAACCCTGTTCGTCCTTTTGTAGCAATCCTGGGCGGTTCCAAAGTTTCCGATAAGATCAATGTTATCAACAACCTGCTGGAAAAAGTTGATACACTGATCATTGGCGGCGGTATGGCTTATACTTTTGCAGTGGCACAGGGCGGTCATGTTGGCGAATCCCTGCTGGAACTGGACAAAGTGGATTACGCAAGAGAAATGATTGAAAAAGCAAAAGAAAAAGGCGTAAACTTCCTGCTGCCTGTTGATACAGTCATCACAAAAGAATTCAAAAATGACACAGAATACAAAACAGTTCCTACAGGCGAAATTCCTGACGGCTGGATGGGTCTGGATATTGGTGAAAAAACAAGAGAACTGTTTGCAGACGCTATCAAAGGTGCAAAAACAGTTGTATGGAATGGTCCTATGGGCGTATTTGAAATGGAAAACTTCGCCAAAGGTACAAAAGCAATCGCAGAAGCAATGGCTGCCATTGACGCAACAACCATCATCGGTGGCGGCGACTCTGCAGCAGCTGTAAACCAGCTGGGTTATGGCGACAAAATGACACATATTTCTACAGGCGGCGGCGCATCTCTGGAATTCCTGGAAGGAAAAGAACTGCCCGGCGTTGTGGCTGTAGACGATAAATAATTTTATTTTGGGGAATTTGTTTTCGGGGAAACAAAGAGAAGGTAAATATAAAGAGAAAGAAGCGGCATAGAACTATGAAACGAATTTTTACGATTTTTATGACCATGGTCATGCTTTTGGGCATGACACAGGTTGCCATGGCAGCGGAAAAGAACCCCGATGCTTTTCAGGCGGCAGTGGATGTATTGAAAAGCGACCAGAAAGTGGAAGAAACAGAAGCATTGCCCAAGGTGGACCCCACAGAATATATTCCTGTGCTGATGTATCATCATTTTGCAGTGCGGGATATGGGCTTTGGTGATGGCATTACCACCATGCAATCAGAACTGGAAGAACAGATCCGTTACTTCAAAGAACAGGGATACACCATCATTTCCATGGAAGAACTGGATCAGATCCTGGCGAAAAAGGAACAGGAAAAAGATACAGATGGTGACATTGGTCTGGATATGAAAGTGAAATATCTGTGCATTACCATGGATGACGGGTATTACAGCAATTATGATCTTGCGTATCCCGTTTTCCAGAAGTATAATGTGCCTGCAACCATCTTTGTGGTAACAGACTATATCACCAATCAGATCGGTCTGAAGAAATTCACATGGAGCAATGCATCTGAAATGATCAACAACAGCAAAGTTGGCATTTATAACCACACCAGCAACCATGTGCCCGCTGGTAAGACTACCACAGAGGAATTTGTGGCAGCGGCACTGGCAGGGGAAGAAGCACTGGAAGCAAATCTGCCTACACGGAGAACATCAGTGAGAGCATTGGCTTATCCCAATGGACAGAATACACCGGAATTGCAGCAGGCATTGCTGGATGAAGGATTTTCACTGCTTTTCACCATTGACCCCGGTGTTATCAACCGCAATACTTCCCGTGGGGCAATCCCCAGAATCATGGTTTCTTCCGGTATGACTGGCGCAGACATCGTAGCGAGAATCGAACAGACAGCAGCCCGTACCATGGGCAGCTAAAAAATAAAGAAGGAAGGTATTTCATTATGAGAAAGAAAATCATTGCAGGGAACTGGAAAATGAACAAAACACCCGCAGAAGCAAAAGCATTGTGCGAACTGCTGAAAGACAAAGTGAATACAACAGATGCCGACGTTGTATTCTGCGTGCCTTTCGTGGATCTGTACCCCGTGCTGGAAGCACTGCAGGGCACAAACATTGCTGTAGGTGCAGAAAACATGCACTTTGAAGAAAGCGGCGCTTATACAGGCGAAATCTCCGCAGCAATGCTGAAAGAAATGGGTGTAAAATACGTTGTCATCGGTCATTCCGAACGCAGACAGTATTTTGCAGAAACAGATGAAACTGTAAACAAAAAAGTGAAAAAAGCACTGGAAAGTGGTCTGCTGCCCATCATGTGCTGTGGCGAAACACTGGAACAGAGAGAAGCAAACATTACCATCGAATGGGTACGTATGCAGATCAAATGCGGTCTGGCAGGTGTCAGCGCAGATGATGTGAAGAAAGTAACTGTAGCTTATGAACCCATCTGGGCAATCGGTACAGGTAAAACAGCTACTTCCGCTCAGGCGCAGGAAGTTTGCGCAGCAATCCGTCAGGTACTGGCTGAAATGTATGGACAGGCTGTGGCTGATGAAGTACGTATCCAGTACGGCGGCAGCGTAAATGGCAAAAACGCAGCAGAACTGTTTGCGATGGCTGACATTGACGGCGGTCTGGTAGGCGGTGCAAGCCTGAAAGAAGAATTTGCAGATATCGTGCATTACAATAAGTAAGTTATCTCACGAAACGGGAGGTAAACGAGAATGGATAAAAAAACAACGGTACTGATGATCCTGGACGGCTTCGGTATCAATGAAAGAACAGAAGGCAATGCCATCAGACAGGCAAAAACACCTGTATTGGACAGCCTGAAAGCAAAATATCCCTGCGTGAAGGGTTATGCCAGCGGTCGTGCTGTTGGTCTGCCCGATGGACAGATGGGGAACTCTGAAGTGGGTCACCTGAATATCGGTGCTGGTCGTATCGTATATCAGGAACTGACCAGAATCACAAAATCCATTGAAGACGGCGATTTCTTTGAAAATCCTGCTTTGATGGACGCTGTGGAACATTGCAAAAAGAACAATTCCGCACTGCATCTGTATGGTCTGCTTTCCGACGGTGGTGTGCATAGCCATAACACACACCTCTACGCACTGTTACAGCTGGCAAAACGGAATGGTCTGGAAAAAGTATTTGTTCATGTATTTCTGGATGGCAGAGATACACCCCCTGCTTCCGGCGCAGACTATACTGCACAGCTGGAAGAAAAAATCCGTGAAATCGGCGTAGGCAAAATTGCCACAGTGATGGGACGTTTCTATGTCATGGACAGAGATAAAAGATGGGAACGGGTACAGGAAGCTTATAACGCCATGGTTCTTGGCAAAGGCGAAACAGCACAGGATGCTGTGGGCTGTATCCAGAAATCCTATGAAAACGGCAAAACAGACGAATTTGTCGTACCTACTGTCATGGTAGAGGAAGACGGACAGGCAGTTGGCAAGATCAGTGACCACGACGCGGTGATCTTCTATAACTTCCGCCCTGACCGCGCAAGAGAAATCACCAGAAGCCTGTGCGACCCTGATTTTGACGGCTTTGCCAGAGAACAGGTGCCTCAGGATCTGAAATACATTTGCTTTACAGAATATGACCCTACTATCCCCAACAAAGAAGTGGCATTCAAACCTCAGCGTCTGGACAACACTTTGGGTGAATACATTTCCTCTCTGGGTCTGAAACAGCTGCGTACCGCTGAAACAGAAAAATATGCTCATGTCACATTTTTCTTCAACGGCGGTGTGGAAGAACCCAATCCCAACGAAGATCGTTGGCTGGTGCCTTCCCCTAAAGTAGCGACTTATGACATGAAACCGGAAATGAGCGCAGTGGAAGTGACAGACGGTCTGATTAAAGCTCTGGAATCCAGAGAATATGATCTGATCATCGTCAACTACGCAAACCCCGATATGGTAGGTCATACAGGTATCCTGGAAGCAGCAGAAAAAGCTGTGGAAACCGTAGATACCTGCATCGGCAGAGTAATGGATACTTTGCTGAAAGTGAATGCGCAGATGTTTATCTGTGCTGACCATGGCAACAGCGACCAGATGGTGGATTATGAAACAGGGGAAGCTTTTACAGCCCATACCACAAACCCTGTACCCTTTATTCTGGTTAATTACACAGACGGCATTGGTCTGAAAGATGGTGGCAAATTGGCAGACATTGCCCCCACACTGCTGGAAATGATGGGTCTGCCCAAACCTGCGGAAATGACAGGTGAAAGCCTGCTCATCAATAAATAAGAGAAACAACCAATAGGTATTTTTAAGGAGGAGTTCAACACATGAAAGGCTATTACGAAATTACAGACGTTTATGCAAGAGAGATTCTGGATTCCAGAGGCAATCCTACAGTAGAAGTAGAAGTTGTTGTTGACGACAGCGTTATCGGTCGTGCAGCTGTTCCAAGCGGTGCTTCCACAGGTGCTTTCGAAGCTGTAGAATTGCGTGACGGCGGCGACAGATACAACGGCACAGGCGTACAGGATGCAGTTGACAACGTAAACAACATCATCGCTGACGAAATCATCGGTATGAACGCTTTGGATCAGGTTGCTATCGATAACCTGATGCTGGAACTGGACGGCACACCCAACAAAGCAAAACTGGGCGCAAACGCAATCCTGGGCGTTTCCATGGCAGTTGCAAAAGCAGCAGCAGAAGCTCTGGATATGCCTCTGTACCAGTACCTGGGCGGCTTCAATGCAAAAACAATGCCCGTTCCCATGATGAACATCATGAACGGTGGTAAACACGCTGACAACACCGTTGACGTACAGGAATTCATGATCATGCCCGTTGGCGCTTCTTCCTTCAAAGAAGCTCTGCGTATGTGTGCAGAAATCTACCACATGCTGAAAAAAGTTCTGAAAAACAAAGGTCTGTCCACAGCTGTTGGTGACGAAGGCGGCTTCGCACCTGACCTGCCCACAGCAGACGCTGTTATCGACCTGATCAAAGAAGCTGTTGAAGCTGCTGGCTACAAATGGGGCGAAGACATCAAAATCGCTCTGGACCCTGCTTCCACAGAACTGTATGATGAAAAAGACGGCAAATACCACTTCCCCGGCGAAAGCAAAATGGCTGGCAAAGAAATCGTTCGTACTTCCGCAGAAATGGTGGAATTCTGGAAAGCACTGGTTGAAAAATACCCCATCATCTCCATCGAAGACGGTCTGGCAGAAGAAGACTGGGAAGGCTGGCAGCTGCTGACAAAAGAACTGGGTGACAAAGTACAGCTGGTTGGTGACGACCTGTTCGTAACAAACACAGAAAGACTGCAGAAAGGTATCGATCTGAAAGCTGGTAACGCAATCCTGATCAAAGTAAACCAGATCGGTACACTGACAGAAACATTCAACGCAATTCAGCTGGCTAACAGAAACAAAATGACAGCAGTTGTATCCCACAGAAGTGGTGAAACAGAAGATGCTACAATCGCTGATATCGTAGTTGCTGTAAACGCTGGTCAGATCAAAACAGGTGCTCCTGCAAGAACAGACCGTGTTGCAAAATACAACCAGCTGCTGCGTATCGAAGAAGAACTGGACGAAACAGCTCAGTACCTGGGTCTGGATGCATTCTTCAACCTGAAATAAGATATTTTTAAAATCATGTAAATAGCCCTTTTAGGTGCATCTTCATAAGAAAATAGAGAAAGCTGGAATCCTTAGATATAGAGGATTCTGGCTTTCTTATTTTTATAGGATTTTGTTGGATATGTTTCTGCTGAAGCCAGCTGTCGCAATTCTTCTTAAGAAATCCAGAAAACCCAATGTTTTCTTAAGAAAAATTTGCTTAGGGCTTTCTCTTTTTTTGCAAAAATTTCCATGTGTCTAAAAATTTGCTTTCTGTTCGTCTGTATTTTCTTTCCCTGTATAGGATGCTTTTCGCTGGCAATCATAAAAAAGAAACAAGCTTGTTTCAAAAAAACAATGCGGGAGGCTTTTTTATGGAAGGAAATACAGGAAAATGCCGATGGAAATGCCTGACGCTTTGGGTTGTGGCAGCAGTTCTCTTTTGCTGGGGACTCATACGCTTTTTGCTGCCAGACGATATGACACTGATGGCAGGGCGGACAACGGCTTATAATCTGCGTCTGCCTGTTTCTGTGAAAACAGAAGAAAGTGTGGAAGTGTTGGGCATTTCGGCAAAGCCAACGGCGGATAATTTCCATTTGTCTTTGGGTACGGAAGTGTCTGCAGAAGCTCATGAAGCGGGAAGTACAGAAGTGACTTTTTATCTTTTTGATAAAGTCCCTGTCAAGACTGTGTCCGCTAATATACTGCCGGATACGAAACTCATTCCCTGCGGACGTACGGTGGGGGTGCAGATGGACACAGATGGTTTGCTGGTGCTGGGAACTGGTTTTGTGGAGGATGCGGAAGGAAACAAAACGGAGCCATGCAAAGGTATCCTGCAAACAGGAGATTTGATTCAGTCTGTGGATGGCAAAGCAATGCCCAACAAAGAAGCTTTTCTGGAGGCAGTAGGCAGCCATGACGTTACACCAGTACAAGTGGCTTTTGTGCGGGATGGTGTGGAGCAAAAAGCAGAGGTGACACCTGTATATAGCCCTGCGGATGGTGCCTATAAATTGGGTATCTGGATTCGGGACAGCATTCAGGGCATTGGTACTGTGACTTTTTTTGATGAAACCACAGACCGTTTTGGTGCGCTGGGTCATGGCATCTATGATGTGGATACTGGCGGTTTGATGTCCTTGAAACAGGGGCATATCACATCTTCCCATTTGACAGAAATCGTGAAGGGACAAAAAGGCGAACCGGGGGAATTGAACGGCATCATTGAGGCGGATGAAGTGCTAGGGGATATTGAAAAAAATACGGAAGTAGGTATCTATGGTACTGCGGATACCTCTGCCTTTACCGGTGAAAGTTATCCCATTGCCCTGCAGGATGAAATTCAGGAAGGAAAGGCACAGATTCTTTCTAATATTGCAGGAGATGAGGTAAGAGCCTATGATGTGGAAATCGAGCAGGTACACCGTTTTGGAAAAGAAAGCAGCAAAGGTATGGTCATCCATGTGACCGATCCTGATTTGCTTTCGAAAACAGGGGGCATTGTCCAAGGCATGAGTGGCAGTCCTATTTTGCAGAATGGAAAACTGGTAGGCGCGGTGACCCATGTGTTTGTCAATGACCCTACAAGGGGATATGGTATCTTTATTGAGAACATGCTGGAAGCGGCAGCATAAAAACCTGCTAACAAAAGTCAAGACCTTTTCGCAAGCTTTTTAATGATTTTCAACTAAATAAAAATTCCACGACAATTAGACCGGCTCAAAATCCGGTCTGTTGTTTTCTTGGGTTTATTTTCTTTTATTTTCGGTATACTTCCATCACTCTCGCATAGTAGATTCTCAAAAACTTA
>NZ_JADCKK010000034.1:0-26788 GCF_014982935.1 Anaerotignum lactatifermentans
GCCCTGTATCTGGCTACCTTTGAAGCCACAAAAAAATGGACAACCACCATCCGGAACTGGGGTCAGGTCTACGGAGAATTAAGTATTATGTATGAAGGACGGCTTCCAGAATAAAAAGAACAGATTGATTAAAACAGGCGGAAAAGCCGCCTGTTATTAACATGCCATCTTTTGGATGGTATATATAAAACAAAGGTGGAGTGCTTCATTTCAAAGCATTCCACCCAGTCTTATCATAGAAGAATCTTATTTACAGACTTTTCTTCATACCCTCGCCGAAACTTCAAAGCAACTTCCCCTTAAGAAAACATTGATTTTCCTTGATTTCTTAAGGGGAATTGCGACGGCTGCCTTCATAAGAAAACATAACAAATAAAATCCGAACAAAATAAGAAAGCCAAAATCCTTTGTAATCATAAGGACTTTGGCTTTCTTTGTTTTCTTATGAAGATGCCCCCAAAGAAGTTTCGGCTTATTTTTCTTTATAAAACCAAGTTCAATCCCGCTTCATGGTCTGTATCACATGGATGGCATATTCCTCCTGATCTTTGCGCACATAAATGCTGTATTGTGTCATTGCTCTTGCACCGACACCATTGAGCACCATAGGATCTCCCCCAAACAATACATCTCTGGACATTCTGCTCCGTGCAGGATTATCTGCTTCCACCTTATAATCGATGTTTTCTCCTTCCAGTGCCTCCTTGATTTTTCCTACCAGAACCATATCATACCCTTCATAGATCTGTCTCCATCCAATATGCAACATAACCCATGCGCCTCCGTATCCAATGAAAGATTTTTTCATCTTACAAAGCAATATCCAATTCCACAGGGCAGTGGTCAGACCCCATGATGTCGCTGTGGATTTTCGCGTCCTGCAAAGCATCCCGCAGACGCTCGGAAACCACATAATAGTCGATACGCCATCCGGCATTATTCTTTCTGGCGTTAAAACGATAACTCCACCAGGAATATGCCCCTGTTACATCAGGGTAAAAATGACGGAAGGTATCCACAAAGCCCGCTTCCAGCAGTTCTGTAAATTTCCCTCTTTCTTCGTCTGTAAAGCCTGCGTTTCTGCGGTTGGTGGAAGGATTTTTCAGGTCAATTTCCGTATGTGCCACATTGAGGTCGCCGCAGACGATGACAGGTTTCTTTTTGTCCAATTCCTGTAAATATGCCCGGAAAGCATCATCCCAAGTCATGCGGTAATCCAGACGGGCGTTTTCCTGCTGGGAATTAGGAGTATAAACGGTCACATGATAGAAGTTCTCAAATTCCAGTGTAATAACACGCCCCTCTTTGTCATGCTCCTCAATGCCCAAACCATAAGAAACGGAAATGGGTTCCTGTTTGGTAAATACTGCCACGCCGGAATAGCCTTTTTTTTCCGCATAATTCCAGTACTGGTGATAGCCTTCTGTGGGCAGGTCAATCTGCCCTTCCTGCAATTTTGTTTCCTGTATGGAAAAAATGTCTGCGTCCGCTTCTTTGAAATAATCCAAAAAGCCTTTGCCTACGGCTGCCCGCAGACCATTGACGTTCCATGAAATCATTTTCATCTCAATCCGCTCCTTTTCCTGTTTCTCAAAGTATACCATAATCCTTCCCCCTTGTCTTGTGTCTTTTGCACCAAAGGAGTAAAATAAAATCAGCAAACCCCAAAGCAGCTTACCCTTTATTTTTTCTTTCTGAAAAGGAGCTGCAACGGCTATCTTCAGAAAAATATTTCTCACAATATTTTTCCCGAAGATGCCCCCAGGAAAGGAGTTTTATATGAATATTCAGATTTACGGCGCAAAAAAATGTTTCGACACCAAGAAAGCGGAACGGTATTTCAAGGAACGGAAAATCCCTTTTCAGTCCATTGACATCCACCGTTTCGGCATGAGCAAAAGCGTATTTGAATCTGCAAAGCGATGCATCGACGTGGAAGACATGATTGACCGCAAAGCAAAGGCATACAAAGATTTATATATGGATTATATCGACGAGAAAAAACGGGAAGGCACCCTCTTTGAAAATCCTGCCCTTTTTCGGACACCCATCGTCCGCAACGGAAAGGAATTTACACTGGGTTACTGCCCGGACGTATGGAAAAACTGGGAATAACGAAGGAGGTTTTTGTGTATGAAAATCGCATTGGCACAGCTGGATATGGGTTTTGAGGATAAGGGTTTTGCCATGAAAACCTGTGTGGAGCTCATGGAAAAAGCCGCAGCAAAAGAGGCTGACCTCATTGTCTTTCCGGAAATGACACTGACAGGCTTCACCATGTCCCCTGCTACCTATGGAGAATTAAAGGAAAACAGCAAAACCATTATTTTCTTTCAGGATGTGGCAAAAAAATTTCAGATGGCTGTTGTTTTCGGCGTAATCTTTTTAGAGGATGGAACGGCGCGGAATCGCAGCATTGTCATGGACAAAAACGGTCATATTCTGGCGGATTATGCCAAAATCCACCCCTTCTCCTATGGTGCGGAAGCCAAGTATTACAGCGGCGGCGATGCGCTGACATTCTGTCAGGTGGACGGCGTACCTCTTTCCCCTTTTGTATGCTATGACCTGCGTTTCCCGGAAATCTTTCAGGCTGCTTCCAAAAAGAGCCTTGTTATGACCGTCATTGCCAACTGGCCCGTTGCCCGTGTGGGTCACTGGAAAACACTCCTGCAGGCACGCGCCATTGAAAACCAGAGCTTCATCGTAGGTGTCAACCGCAGCGGCAAAGACCGCACCCTCACTTACACTGGTGACAGCATGCTCATCTCTCCCACAGGGGAAATTTTAGCCCATCTGACAGGGGAAAATGAACTGGCTGTGGTGGAAATCGACCCCAAAGAAGCAGAAGCATATCGGGCAGAATTCCCCCTGAAAGCAGACCGAAAAGAAGACCTTTACAGCCGCTTTTTCGAGGAAACAAAGGCATGATTTGGGAAACACCCCGTCTGTATCTGCGGGAATTAACAGAAGCAGACCTGCCCCAACTGCTGGAAATGATGAACGGACAACGAAATTTTTATGAACGTCAGTTTTCGCAATCAGAACTGCAAAACTGGCTCACCAGACAGCAGCAGCGTTACCGGCAGAACTTTGGCATCTGGGGTGTCTGCCGAAAGGATGACGATACCCTCATTGGTCAGGCTGGACTGACATTCCAGCGTTTTGGCAGACGGATGCTCTGGGAAATTGGCTACGGCATCACACCTTCCCAGCGCAAGAACGGCTATGCCAAAGAAGCCGCTGCCGCCTGTGTGCAGTTTGCCTTTTCTGTCCGCAAAGAACCTGTTGTCTATGCAGCCATCGCTTCTGACAATTATCCTTCTCTTTCCGTTGCCAAAGCCATCGGCATGGCACAGGAAGCGGAAACATTAGACCGCATGGGCAAATCTTATCTGCTTTTTTCCATCCATCGTTCAAAATCTATATAAAGGAGAATTGATATGAGTTTTTCACTGCGCCCCTATACACCGCCGGATTTCACACAGCCTTTTCTGGCTGACGCGCCGGATGTCTGTTTCCAACCTACACCCTTTGACGGCGTGGCACCGGAACAGTATCACGCCATGAGCATTTTCCCGGAATATTTCAAAGTCAACGGCACGTGGCTGCTAGCGGAAGAAAGCCGCATGGACTGTGTCGCTGTTTATGAAAATGGAAAAATCATTGTGCGTGAATTCCGTCTGCTGAAAAAAGGCGACCTCATTGCCATCGGACGCACAGAGGACGGTTCTCAGGGCATTTATGTTCATGCTAACGGCTTTTCCGAAGAAAGGGAATTGCAGGAAGTTTTTGCTTTCCGTCAGGGACGTTCCCGGGAAACAGCTTTTTCCAAAGATTATAATGAACTATACGAAATCCTCCGTCATGACCGTGACCATGGGAAAATCGTCTGGGTGCTTGGTCCCGCTTTCACCTTTGACAAAGACGCAAGGGACGCTTTTTCCAAAATGATTGCAGGGGGATATGTTCATGCCCTCATGGCAGGCAATGCCCTTGCCACCCACGACCTGGAAGGTGCATATC
Source organism: Anaerotignum lactatifermentans (assembly GCF_014982935.1). Lineage (NCBI taxonomy): Bacteria > Bacillati > Bacillota > Clostridia > Lachnospirales > Anaerotignaceae > Anaerotignum > Anaerotignum lactatifermentans. Next base: position 4,027 of record NZ_JADCKK010000034.1, read on the forward strand.
TGAACACTGCCTTGGGACAGAACATCTACACCCAGAAAAACCAGCCAAACGGACATTACAACCATCTGGATACCATCAATCGGGTACGTTTCCACGGAAGCATTCCCGCTTTTCTGGAAAAAGAGCACATTGATAACGGCATCATTTACAACTGCGAAAAATATCATGTGCCTTATGTCCTTGCAGGCTCCATCCGGGACGACGGTCCCCTGCCGCCTGTTTTCGGCAATGTATATGAAGCCCAGAATGCCATGCGTGACCAGATTCGCAGCGCCACCACTGTCATTTGCATGGCAACCATGCTCCACACCATTGCCACAGGGAATATGACTCCCTCTTATCGGGTTATGGCAGATGGTACTGTGCGGCAGATTTATTTCTATTGTGTAGATATTTCCGAATTTGCCGTTAATAAACTGGCTGACAGAGGCAGTCTGTCCGCAAGAGGCATCGTCACCAATGTACAGGATTTTATCTGCACCACAGCCAAGGCTTTGGGCTTATAAAAATTTGCAGCTAAAATAAGAAAACGAAGAAAGCTGGATTCCTTACCATGCAAAGGATTCCAGCTTTTTTCATTTGGTATGTTTTCTTAAGAGAAATTGACTGATTCAGCTTTTTTAAACTTCAAATAAACCAGGCACCAGCAGCCACTTTCTGAATAGGATACTATAACTGACAAAATGAAAGCGGGGAGTCATCGTGTCCTTTTTTTATCATTGCTGCTGGAGAGGTCCCTTTCCGCCTCCCTGCTGTGTACAAATTTGCTGTATGTGTCCAACTGGCGAAACAGGCGCTACTGGTGAAACAGGTGCTACTGGCGAAACGGGTCCCACAGGGGATTCTGGACCAACAGGTATTTCTGGTGACACAGGTGAAACAGGACCTACGGGGGCAACAGGGGCTACCGGGATCACGGGTCCTACTGGACCAACGGGTGAAATCGGTCCTACTGGAGCCACGGGGGCTACCGGCGCAACGGGGCCTACTGGTACAACTGGTATAACTGGACCTATCGGCGTAACTGGTCCCACGGGCATAACCGGTCCCACAGGTCCCACTGGAACAACGGGAGCTACCGGTACAATAGGCATAACCGGTCCTACGGGTCCCACTGGCGCTGTAGGTCCTGTAGGAGAAGTTGGAGCAACTGGTGCAACAGGTCCTACCGGTGAAGCTGGTCCCGCAGGGGCTACGGGTGAAACAGGGGCAACAGGTACAACGGGGGCTGCGGGCGCGACAGGCGCGACAGGGGCAGCTGGCGCAACTGGTCCTACGGGTGAAATCGGTCCCACCGGTGCAACAGGCGCTACAGGCGCAACTGGTCCTACCGGTCCTATTCCCGATGATATTTTTGCATCTTATATCAACACCCAATTTCCCCTTGTCCGCGGTACGCAGCTCTCCTTTTTTCCTGATGTGCAGGATCCCACCGGAAACATCACGCAGACCAGCCTGGAGCAAATTTCTCTCGCACCCGGATATTACCTGATTTCCTACAAAATATCCGCGCTGTTTTCCACTGCCAACTATCTACAGATTACGCCCTTTTATAACGGAACCTCCCATTTGGAAACAGGCGTTTATTTTGCCACTGCTACCAATGGCTCCACCGCCTGCGGTTCTGCATATTTGATACTATATGCCCCCGCAGCCACCACACTTTCCTTCTACTATTCCGGTTCTGCCAACGCCACAGATGGTGAATTCAACTTGACCATATTAAAACTCCGCCGTTTTGCATAAAGTCATAATCCTTCCTTTCATGGAACTTATTGTGTTCCCGTGAAATCGTGCTATAATGAATAACATGCAAAACACAATTAAGGAGGGATTTTTCCATGAAAGTGATATTGGTAAACGGCGGTCCTCATAAAGAAGGCTGCACATATACAGCACTGCGTGAAGTCGCAGACGCTTTGGAACAAAACGGCATTGAAACAGAAATCTTCTGGCTGGGCAACGATCCTGTTGCTGGATGCATCGACTGCGGCTACTGTAAAAAAACGGACAGATGCTTCCGCAACGACTGTGTCAACGAATTCCTTGAAAAAGCTGCTGATGCAGACGGCTTTGTATTCGGTACACCCGTACACTTCGCTTCTGCGGCAGGTGCCTTGATTTCTTTCCTGGACAGAGCTTTTTACGGCAGAGATTTCAGCGGAAAAGTTGGCGCTGCTGTCATCAGCTGCAGACGTGCCGGTGCAACAGCAACTTTTGATGAAATCAACAAGTATTTTGCCATCAAAGGCATGCCCATCGTCACATCCAGCTACTGGAACATGGTTCACGGCAATACCCCCGAAGAAGTCAAACAGGATCTGGAAGGCATGCAGACCATGCGGATTCTGGGCAGAAACATGGCTTGGCTTTTGAAATGCATCGAAGCTGGCAAACAGGCTGGTGTTCCTGAACCTGAAAAAGAAGAAAAAGTCTGGACCAATTTTGTTCGATAAATCTTATATAATAAAAAGACCGGAATTCCTGTGATACTCAGAAATTCCGGTTTTTGATTTTACAATTCTTTTTCCAAATGTGCCAGCAGCCCTTCACAGCCCTCTAAAATATCGTCATAGGTCACATCAAAGTTTCCTGTATACCATGGATCTGCAATATCACGTGGATGATCAGAAAAATCCAGCAGACAGCAGATTTTTCCTTCCGGGTCTGTAGGTAAAATCCGTTTGATCTCCCGCAGATTATATTTTTCCATGCAAATGATATAATCATAATCTGCATAGTCCTGTTTTGTTACCTGACGGGCATATTTTCCCTTTGTAGAAATGCCGTATTGCGCCAGTTTCTGCACCGTGCCTCTATGAACAGGGTTTCCGATTTCTTCTCTGCTGGTTGCGGCAGAGGCAACAGAAATTTCTCTGGACAGTCCTTTTTTCATGACCATATCTCTGAATAAAAATTCTGCCATGGGGGAACGGCAGATATTGCCGTGGCAGATGAATAATACATGAATCATACTTATTATTCCTTCCTCATCATACTTTTTTGATGCTTTATTCTACCACAACTGCTGCCACCCTTGCAAATTCATCCCAGTTTCTTTCATTTTTCTGACAATATTTTACAGAAATTATATAAATACATAATCATTATTTTTGTAAGAAACATAAAACCGTATCAATCTCTATTGTAATCCGCGTTTTTATTCATTAAAATATGATTTGTGTTGGTTTGGTGTTCTTTTAATATTTCATATGTAATATAAACGACATCAAACTTTCCACAAAACATTTGGCTTGCCAAATGAAACAACTATAATGCTTTATTTTTAGAAGGGAGAAAATGAAACATGAAAAAACGTCTTATTGCTTTGCTGACTATGATGTGCGTTGCAGTATCTTTGGCTGCATGCGGTGGCAGCGCTACACAGGAAGAAACAACTTCTGACACAACTGCAGAAACAACAACTTCCTCTGACGCTTCTGACAGCGACCTGCCTTCTCTGGAAGAATCTTTCGCTGCTGATGGTGAAGAAGTTCAGAGCATGCTGGATGCTATGCAGGCACAGTATGAAGATCAGGGTATCAGTGTAAAACTGTATGCTGAAGGCGATGAAATGCATTACGATTTCACAATCGACAACGTCGTAGCAACAGAAGACACTCGTTCTGAACTGACAGAAGCTCTGAAAGCAGGCACAGAAGCATCCGCAACATCTTATTACGAACTTGCAAAAACAGTAAAAGACAGCGTTTCCAACGATGTTGTAATCGTAGTACTGACATTCTTCGATGGCGAAGGCAACGAACTGTACAGCCAGTCCTTCTCCTCCGCTGAAGAAGCAGCTGCTGAATAAAATTTCTTTTTTGACGCCGCATAATGCGGCGTCTTTTTTTATGGTTTCACACCAAAACAAACGTTGGGCTTCAAAGATACTTTTCCTTAAGTAATCATGGGCTTTCCCTTTTCTTGATTTCTTAAGAGGAACTAAGATGGCTGCTCTCAGAAGAAAATATGCCAAATAAAATCTCAGCAAAAAACAAGAAAGCTGGAATCCTCCGTATAATAAGGATTTCAGCTTTCATTAGTTTTTTTGAAGATTCGTCTAAAGGAAAAACTGCTTTCGTGTTTTATGTTACTTTTCCAGCAGCAATTCTCCCTGCAAATACAACACAGCTTTTCCAGCAATCTTCACCCGTTCTCCATCATCTATGCAAAGGAGTTTTCCCCCTCGTTCCGACCACTGCTCTGCCAGCAATTCTTTTTTGCCCAGTCGTTCTGCCCAGAAAGGAATCAAACTGCTGTGGGCAGATCCTGTGACAGGGTCCTCATTTACACCCAGTTTCGGGAAAAAACATCTGGATACAAAATCACACTGGCTGCCTTTTGCCGTAACAACACAGCCTAGCCCCTGCTCCATGTGCAGCATTTTCTCAAAATCCGGCGCACAGTCTTTCACCGCATTTTCGTTTTCCAATTCTAACACAAGGTCTCTGGAAAGATATGCCCCTGCGATAGGCATACCAATGACTGCTTCCATTTCCTGTGTGACAGGTATCTGTTTCGGCATCCGGCTGGGGAAATCCATTTCAAAATATGCACCCTTCCGCACAACGGTCAATTCTCCGCTTAATGTGGAAAAAGTCATGGTTTCCACTTCCGGGTCTACAAAATTTGCCACCACATATGCCGTGCCCAGTGTAGCATGCCCACAAAGGTCGATTTCCGCCTTTGGGGTAAACCATTTCAAGTCATATTTTCCCGCTTCCCGACCATATACAAAAGCCGTTTCCGACAGATTATTTTCCGCTGCAATGCGCTGCATCAATTCTGTATCCATGGGTTTTTCCAGCACACAAACCCCTGCCGGATTTCCGCCAAAGACATGCTCCGCAAAGGCATCCACTACAAAATATTTCATCAAAAACCCTCCTTCTCTTGTTTTCCGAAAAAACATTTCCTATAATCTGATTATAATAACTGAAAATTCACCATGCAATCGAATCATTGTATGCAATACAATTTTGAAAGGAAGTGTTTTCATGCCTGTCAACTCATTTGATGATTATCCCATGTCATGGAAACCAGAGAAAGAACAGCTGACATCCCCCAAATACCGCGCATTGGCAGACTTGCTTGCTGACGATATCCTTTCAGGCAAACTGCCGCCCCACACCAAACTGCCTCCTCAGCGAGAACTGGCAGACTATCTGGACTTGAACCTCAGCACCATCACACGGGCGTTTCAGCTCTGCACCCAAAAAGGGCTCCTTTACGGCATCACGGGGCGGGGTACCTTTGTATCTCCCAATGCTGCCATTGACATTGCCATTGCCGATGAAAAAGAAGAAGCTTCCTACCTCGAAATGGGAATCATCAAGCCCTTAGACGCTTTCAATACGGAAACCTATGCCGTCATGGAACAGGTGCTCCAGCGAGGCAGCACCTCCCTTTTGGATTATAGTTACCCCATGGGAACCCCTTACCAAAGAGCCGCTGCTCAAAAATGGTTAGAGCATTTTTCCATGGATGTTTCTCTATCCAACATTGCCATCACTGCCGGCGCCCAAAACGCCCTTGCCATACTGCTTTTGACATTATTCCGCCCTGGCGATAAGATTGCCACAGACCATTATACATACGCCAATTTTATTGAGCTGGCAAACATGATGCAGATTCGTCTGATACCTATTTCTGGGGACGCAGAAGGGATGCTGCCGGATGTGCTGGAAAATCACTGTCGTTTGCAGCAGCTCAACGGCATTTATCTGGTGCCCAATTACCACAATCCCACCGGGCACATCATGAGCCAATCCAGAAAGGAAGCCCTTGCTGCCATTATCCGCAAATATGCGCTTTTGGCAATCGAGGACGACATTTATGGATTTTTGCTGGAAAAACCATCCCTGCCTCTTGCCCATTTCGCACCGGATTACACCTGTTATATTTGCAGTCTGTCAAAATCCATCTGTTCCGGTCTTCGTATCGCCTATTTGACATTTCCCACACGGTTTGCCGCAGATATCCGGCGGGGCATTTATAACGTCAACGTGAAAACCCCATCATTGAACAGCGAAACCGCAGGAGAACTGATTTACAGCGGCACTGCGAAAAAAATCATAGGGCAAAAGCGCATGGAAGCCGCTGCCCGCAGTGAAATCTGCAAAGACTTTTTCCCGGAAATTGCAAAAAATCCGCTGGGATTCTCCCTCTGGCTGCCTCTGCCAGAAAGATTTCATGAAACAGACTTTGAACATCTGGCACAGAAGCGCGGCATTTCCGTCTGTCATTCCCACCGTTTTCTTGTAGGAGAAGCCGATGTGCAGCAGTACCTGCGGATTGCCCTTTCCTCTCCTGATACAAAAGAAGAATTGACAAAAGGGCTTTCTATCCTGCGTGACTTATTGGCTTCTGATATGGATGAAAATTTTTTCTGTATATAACACCCCCCCGATTCCATAGAATAGGGAGATTCAGACTGTCAAAAAACCTATTTTTCAAATTTTTGATACCGCTGAAGGGTAAAGGGAAACGAAGAGTTTCCCTTTTTTAATCCGCAGTCGGAATTGACTTCCGACAAGGAAAAGCCGAAGTTTCAAGGCTCTTTAGCCGATGGAACTTTGGCTTTATACTTCTGTCTACTCGTCAAAAGCTTGAATGAAATGAGCCTTTGACGAAAGGTGTCGACTTTTTCGACACCTACAACCCCCTATCCATTGAATAGGGGGTTTATTCTTATCTGACCACTGCTGGATTTACATGAACCATACAATGTTTTACTTCTGGGAAATTCTCCTCAATGGCATCGTGAACGCCTTCTGCAATGGCATGGGCTGCTGTCAGAGTCAGATTGCCGTCTGCGGCAATTTCCACATCCACATAAGCTCTTGCGCCAAACTGTCTGGTCTGGATGCGGTCAATGCCCATAACGCCATTCTGGGCTTCCACAACAGATTTCATTTTTTCCAGTGTTTCTGTATCACAGGCTGTATCCATCATTTTATCAATGGCATCTTTGAAAATATCATAAGAAGCTTTGATGATGAACAGGGAAATGACAACGCTGGCAATGGGGTCGCAGATGGGGAATCCCAGCATTGCGCCGCTGATACCAATCAAACTGCCCACAGAAGACAGGGCATCAGAACGATGGTGCCATGCGTCTGCCATCAATGCGCCGGAATTGACCTGTTTTGCCGCATGTCTGGTGTAATGGTACATACCTTCTTTTACCACAATAGACAGGATGGCCGCTGCCAATGCCAGTTTGCCGGGAACTTCCAGTGCACTTGCTTCTGCACCGAAGATTTTTTCCACACCGCCTGCCCCAATGGCAAAGCCTGTCACACACAATACCATAGCAAGCAAAATAGCTGCAACACATTCCATTCGTTCATGACCATACTGGTGGTTCTCATCGGAATCTTTTGCGGACATCTTATAGCCTACCATAACGATGATGGTGCTGAACACGTCTGATGCAGAATGGACACCGTCAGAGATCATGGCGCCGGAATGGGCAATAAACCCTGCTGCCACTTTAAACACCGATAAGATGATGTTGACGATCATGCTGTTGGTAGAAACACGCATGACGATTTTCTCATTTTGTTTTGCTAAGTCATTTGTCATAAAAAATCCCTCCTAATGTTTACCTCTCCGCCCCTTCTGATTTTACACAAAAAAAGACACCCGTAGAACATAAAACTGTCCCACGAATGTCTGTCATTCGCTGCAAAAATGCCCGACCACACGGAAAAATCCGCTGTCTGCTCAGTTTGTACTGTATGTGCGAAGGTCACTTCGTATGTGCAGTGCAAAGAGTTTTTATGATTTTATCGCATTATTTCGCAGTTTGTCAAGCATAACATTTTTTGTATGATGCCATTGCCTGAAAATCAAAGAGATGCTGGTTTATCAGCATCCCTTTGGAAAAATTCTTATTTGTCCTTTTCGAAAAAGTCCCGGACCTTCTCACCGAAAGTTTTCTTTTCTTCCTCCGGCGCCGCAGAAGTTTCGGGCTTTGCCGCCCCCGCCGGGGCATCACCGTAAAACTGCCGCAGCAGGTCTTTCTGGCGTTCTGTCATGCTGGTAGGGATTTTTACCTTCAGTGTGACGATCTGGTTCCCTCTGATCTTCGGGTTACGCAGGTTGGGTACCCCTACGCCGCGCAGGGTAACCACGGTATCAGGCTGTGTACCGGGTTTGATGGTATATTTCTGTTCCCCATCAATGGTCTTGATGGTGATTTCGCCGCCCAGTGCTGCCTGTACGAATGTGATGGGCACATCACAGTAAATATCATTGCCTTTACGAACAAAGACACGGTTGGGCTGTACGTAAACGCTTACCAGCAGATCGCCGTAGCCGCCGCCGTTTTCGCCCAGTTCCCCTTTGCCGCCCAGACGGATGGTCTGACCGTTGTCGATGCCCTGAGGAATCTTGACTTCGTATTTCTTTGTCTTTTTGACTCTGCCGGTACCACGGCATGTGGTACAAGGTTCTTTGATGATCTTACCAGTACCATGACATGCGGAACAGGTACGAACGGATGTCACAGCGCCAAACATGGACTGCTGTACAAAACGTTCCTGACCGGTACCGTTACATTTGGAACAGCTTTCTGCATGGGTGCCGGGTTTTGCGCCGGTACCATGACAGGTTTCGCATTCGTCCAGAATGGGTACGGAAATTTCTTTGGTACAGCCAAAAATGGCTTCTTCAAAAGTCAGCTGAATGCTGACATTGATATCTCTGCCGCGTCTGGGGCCATTTCTTCTAGCGGAACCGCCGCCGCCAAAACCGAACATACTGCCGAAAATGTCCCCCAAGTCGCCCATATCAAAGCCTTCAAAGCCGCCGCTGTAGAAACCGCCGCCGCCCATGCCGCCCTGTTCAAAGGCTGCGTGACCAAACTGGTCATACTGCGCACGTTTTTCGGGGTTGCTCAGCACTTCATAGGCTTCGTTGACTTCTTTGAATTTTTCTTCTGCTTCTTTATCGCCAGGGTTCTGGTCAGGATGGTATTTGACTGCCATCTTACGGTAAGCTTTTTTCAGCTCCGCTTCAGATGCACCCTTCTGTACCCCCAGGACCTCGTAATAATCTCTTTTATTAGCCAACTTTCTCACCACCTTGTTTTACTGAAAAAACTGTAAACGTCAAAAGCAGGGGCGGGACGAAACCCACCCTTGCCTTCATATCGCAATCTTATTTATTTTACAGTTCTTTGCCTTCGCCGTCAACCACATTTGGATCGCCGCCGTTTGCTGCGTCGCCGCCCTGAGCTGCCTGTGCCTGCTGGTACAGTTTTTCAGAGATTTTGTAGAATTCCTGTGTCAGAGCTTCTGTAGCGGATTTTACGTTTGCTACGTCTGTTTCTGTCATTGTTTCAGGCTGCATATCTTTTACAGTATCTTTCAGGCTGTTCAGAGCGCTTTCTACTGTTGCTTTTTCGTCGTCGCCCAGTTTGCCTTCCAGTTCACCCAGCGCTTTTTCTGTCTGGAAGATCAGGGAGTCAGCTTCGTTTTTCGCATCGATCGCTTCTTTTCTCTTCTTATCCTGTTCAGCGAACTGTTCAGCTTCTTTTACAGCTCTGTCGATTTCTTCTTCAGACAGGTTGGAACCTGCTGTGATTGTGATGTGCTGTTCTTTGCCAGTACCCAGGTCTTTTGCGGATACGTTTACAATACCGTTTGCGTCGATATCGAAAGTAACTTCAATCTGAGGCACGCCTCTTCTTGCGGGAGCGATACCGTCCAGTTTGAACTGACCCAGAGTTTTGTTATCTCTTGCCAGAGGTCTTTCACCCTGTACAACGTGGATATCAACGGCTGTCTGGTTATCTTCTGCTGTAGAGAAGATCTGTTTTTTGTTTGTAGGGATGGTTGTGTTTCTGTCGATCAGTTTTGTTGCAACACCGCCCAGAGTTTCGATACCCAGGGACAGAGGTGTTACGTCCAGCAGCAGAACGCTGCCTGCGCCTTCATCGCCAGCCAGTTTACCGCCCTGAATTGCAGCACCTACTGCTACACATTCGTCGGGGTTGATGCCTTTGAAGGGTTCTTTGCCTGTATATTTCTTAACTGCTTCCTGTACAGCGGGGATTCTTGTGGAACCACCAACCAGCAGGACTTTGTCGATTTCGCTTGCGGACAGACCAGCGTCGGACAGAGCCTGACGAACAGGACCCATTGTGCCGTCTACCAGATCAGCTGTCAGTTCATCGAATTTTGCTCTGGACAGTGTGACATCCAGATGTTTCGGACCATCCTGGTTCATTGTGATGAAAGGCAGGTTGATGTTTGTTGTTGTTACAGTAGACAGTTCTTTTTTCGCTTTTTCAGCTGCTTCTTTCAGACGCTGCATAGCCATTTTGTCTTTGGACAGATCCATGCCTTCTGCTTTCTTGAATTCAGCTACCAAGTAATCGATGATTCTCTGGTCGAAGTCATCGCCGCCCAGGTGTGTGTTACCGTTTGTGGACAGTACTTCGATTACGCCGCCGCCGATTTCGATGATGGATACGTCGAATGTACCGCCGCCCAGGTCGTAAACCATGATTTTCTGTTCGCTTTCGTTATCCAGACCATAAGCCAGTGCTGCGGATGTGGGTTCGTTGATGATACGTTTTACATCCAGACCTGCGATACGGCCAGCGTCTTTTGTTGCCTGACGCTGTGCGTCGTTGAAATATGCGGGAACTGTGATAACTGCTTCAGAAACAGTTTCGCCCAGATAGCTTTCTGCATCAGCTTTCAGTTTCTGCAGTACCATTGCGGAAATTTCCTGAGGAGAATAAGCTTTGCCTTCGATGTTTACTTTATAGTTTTCACCCATGTGACGTTTGATGGAGCTGATGGTGTTGTCGGGGTTTGTGATTGCCTGACGTTTTGCTGTTTCACCAATCAGTCTTTCGCCGTTTTTCGCAAAACCAACTACGGAAGGAGTTGTTCTTGCACCGTCGCTGTTAACGATAACAACAGGCTGACCGCCTTCCATTACTGCTACACAAGAGTTTGTTGTACCTAAGTCAATACCAATAATTTTACCCATAATCTATTTCCTCCTAAATTGTCAAATCAAAATTTCAGTTTTAGTTTGCCACCTTCACCATGCTGTGACGGATGACTTTATCTTTATATTTATAACCTTTCAGCATTTCCAGAATGATTTCGTTTTCGCCGTAAGCATCATCATCTTCATGCGCTACAGCCGCATGGAAATTGGGGTCGAATTTTTCGCCCAGGGCTTTGATTTCCTCAACACCCATGCCATGGAGAATTTCCTGGAACTGCTTCAAAGTCATTTGCACGCCTTTGAAAAAGGCATCTTCGGTGTCTTTTCCTTCCTGCGCCGCAACGGCACGTTCCAGATTGTCCACCACTGCCAGCAGTTTTTCCACGGTATCTCTCACACCGTCGTCATACATGCTTGCTTTTTCTTTGGAAGTCCGTTTTCTGAAGTTATCGAACTCCGCCAGACATCTTTGATATTTATCCAGATAATCTGCAGCTTTCTGTTCCAGCTCTGCCATTTTCGCTTCGGTTTCATCAACCACTTCCGCTTCCACAGCTTCTGTCACTTCTGCTTCCGCCTGCATTTTGGCGGCTTCTTCCTGCAGATTTTCTTCTCTTAAATCCTTATCTTCCACATCTGCTCCTCTTTTCTCTAGGTATTTTTATTGCCTTTCGACAGATTTTTCAATACTTTTTCCATATTGGTAACCATACCGTTGAGGACGGATACCACCTGAGAATAATCCATTCGGGTGGGTCCTACGATACCGATGGTACCGCGGGTTTCGTCGCTCATTTTGTAGGTTGCCGTAATGACGCTGCAATCCTTCATGCACTGCACGCTGTTTTCGCTGCCGATGAGAATCTGCATGTCATTGGTATCGGCACTGCCCTGCAGGAGGGTCACCAGCACATCCTTTTCTTCCAATGCCTGAAACAGGGACTTGGCTTTCTGGATATCAGAAAACTCAGGACAAGCCAGAATGTTTTTGGTGCCGCTCATGTGAACCTGTACCTTTTCCGCAGAACGCATGGTACTTTCGATTGCCGATAAGATATGCGGCAGAATCTGTCGGTATTCATGGAGTTCTGTCTGCAAACGGTTGATGACGCTTGCATCTATATCATGTAGGGAATATCCCTGCAACACCTGATTCAGCCGCATGCCCATGGTGAAGATCTTATCTTCCTCAGGAACCGTGCCCATCTGAATCACATGATTTTTGATGAAATTATCTTCCGTTACAATAACCAGCAGCACCGAAACGCTGTCCAGGGGCAGCAGACGAATCTGTTTGATGCGTGTGCGCTGACTCACTGGCTCTGAAATGATGGTGGTGTAATTGGTCAGTGCGGAAAGAGCCTTTGCCGTTTCCTCCAGCAGGTAGTCAATCTGTCCCACGTTTCTGGTGATGACATTTTGCAGATACCGCTGTTCCTCGGGTCCCAGTTCTTTTTTCTGCATCAGGTGGTCTACATATAAACGGTAGCCCATGTCTGATGGAATTCTGCCGGAAGAAGCATGGGGCTGTAGGATGAAGCCCATTTCTTCCAAATCGCTCATTTCATTACGAATGGTGGCTGAACTGATGCCCAGATTATATTTTTTGGCGATGGTTCTGGAACCGACAGGCTCCGCCGTTTCGATATAGTCATTGATAATCGCCTGTAAGATTTGAATTTTTCTCTCGTTCAACGACATAGCCTTTCGCCTCCTCAATAGTGAAGTAAATTTCCGTTTTTTTGAAGTAAATTTCTGTTTCTGTCCATTTTCATTTGGACGCACTTCTATGGAAATTTGTCTTTTGTTAGCACTCACTTGCTATGAGTGCTAACTCATGTAATAAAGATAGCACTTGCCACCGGCAATGTCAAGTGCTAATGAGAAAAAAATTATGAACTTTTTTTGAATTTTATATTTCGTATTTTCTTTTGGTTTTCTGGGGTTTTTCAGGCATCTTCTTTGAGAAATTCCATGAAAACCTGATTGCTTAAATCCAGTCCTCTCTCTGTCAGGCGGAGCCATCCGTCCTTTTCCTCCAGCAGACCTTCTTCTTTGCATTTTTCAACTTCTACACCGTAAACATCTTCCATGTCCATGCCAAAACGCTCAGCAAATCGTTTTTTCTCAATGCCTTCAGTCAAACGCAGCCCCATGAACATAAACTCGCTGTACTGGTCTGCCAAAGAAAGTTCTTCCACATCCTCCATGGAAACATTGCCGTTTTCTGCCTGCTCCATATAAGTATGCAAATCATAGGGATTGTGGAACCGTTTTCCTGCCCAATAGGAATGTGCACCCAGACCAAAGCCCAGATACCCCTCATCCTGCCAGTAAATGCGGTTATGGCGGCTTTCTTTGCCATCTTTGGCAAAATTGGAGATTTCATACTGATGATAATCTTCCTCCGCCAAAATCTGTACCGCTGTGTGATACATAGCTCTGTCCAGTTCCTCATCCGTTTCCTGATAGACTTCCTTTTCATACAAATCATAAAAAGGTGTTCCTTCTTCTATAATGAGGCTGTAAGCAGAAATATGCTCCGGCTGCAATGCAGTGATTTCCGAAAGGGTTTCTTCCCACTGACCCAAGGTCTGTTCCGGCAGGGCAAACATCAAATCTACATTAATATTGTCAAAACCTGCTTCTCTGGCGCTGGCAAAGTTTTTCAAAAACTGCTGACGGGTATGGATTCTGCCTAATCTCTCCAGCAGTTCATCCTGCCACGCCTGCACGCCCATGCTCAGGCGATTGAATCCCATTTGACGCAAATCAACACATTTTTCCAGACTCAATGTACCAGGATTGGCTTCGGTGGTGATTTCTGCATCCGCTTCCACATCGAAACATTGAAAAACGGTATCCAAAATCCGCTTCATCTGCTGGGCAGAAAGCACCGTAGGCGTACCGCCGCCAAAAAACACAGTCTTGATTTTCCAATCCTTTGCCAGATGGCTCTTGGCTTCAATTTCTCGGCACAAAGCCGCTGTATACCGCTCATATTCCTTTTCCTGTCCGCCAAAAGACGGAAAATCGCAGTACAGACATTTCTGCACACAAAAAGGAATATGAATGTAGATTCCTGTTTCCCTCATAAAATCCCCTCCTTCTCTCTCCAAACAGTGTACCATATCCGGCAATATCCGCGCAAGATTCTCCTTTTTCCTCCATTGCGTACTGCCAGAAAATGTGATACATTTTATCCTTAGGAAATCTGATTTCAACAAAAGAAAGGACATCTCATATGGATATTTTGAAAATCATGGGACTGCCGGAAGGCTACTGCACACGCCACACCGACATGCCCAACCACTTACAAACAAAAGCAAAAACCCTTTGCTGGGAATACAACCAGACTTCCCCTACGGAAACAGAAAGACGGGCAGAAATCTTACAACAGCTTTTCGGCACCTGCCACCCCCTGACATTTATCGAGCCGTCTTTCCGCTGTGATTACGGCTTCCACATCCACACCCACGGTCTGACCATCATCAATTACAACTGCGTCATTCTGGATACTTCTCCTGTGCATATCGGCGCAAATGCCTTCATCGGTCCCGGTGTCTGCCTTACCTGCGCGGGACATGCCATGGATGCTGCCCAGAGAGGAGAATGCATCGGCACTTCTGCCCCCATCACACTGGAAGATGACGTCTGGATTGGTGCCAACGCTACTGTCTGCGGCGGTGTCACCATCGGTGCTGGCAGCGTCATCGGTGCGGGCAGTGTGGTAACCCACGACATTCCAAGAGGAGTCCTTGCTGCCGGAAATCCCTGCCGTGTACTGCGTCCCATTACAGAAAAAGACCGCATCACCCCTCTGGAAATCACCCCTGACAGAAAATAAAATTCTTCTCATTTCCCCTGCCAGCGTTGAAAATACGCCATTGTCATGATAAAATAAAACCTCGGGGTAATTGAAAAGAAAGAAGGCATTGACCCAATGAAAACATTTTCCAAACAATCGAAAAAACTGCGGAAATTTTTCCATTCCGCCCCATTGCCCAGAGCCATATTATGGATACTGACCCTTGTGTTTCCTATTTATATGACCCTCGTGGCGAACTACATTTCTTTTGGCTCCCGTTCCATGCTGTCTGCACTCATCACAGCACAGACAGGCGCCTTTCTGCTGGGGCTGCTTCTGGTTTACGGCGTATACTTCACTTTTGTGTTCCTGTTCCGCCGCTTTTCCACAGCCGCAGGCATCACAGGATTTTTGTTTATCCTGCTGCCCCTCATTGACCACTTCAAATCCATCATTTTACAGGATCATTTTTATCCTTGGGATTTGACACTGGCACAGAACGCAGGCAGCTTTACGGAGTTTTTAGGCTCCATTTCATTCCCATGGCAGTATATCCTGCTTTTTGCGGTGACCATCCTTTACTGGCTGTTCCTGCATATGACCCGCCCCATGCTGCCCATCCGCAGCAAAGTGCATTTTGTAGGGGTTCCGGTACTGGCAGCCCTTCTGGTGGTATTTGTCACCAACACAACGGTGCGGGGATGCTATGAACCCCTTTTCGGTATCGTTGTCAACGAAGAAACCGATCAGGATTATATTTACGACAACTACGGCTTTTTGACCGGCTTTGCTTTAAACTTCGGCACCGTTGACACACTGATGCCTCAGGATTACAGCGAAGAAGTCATGGCAGAGATGTTCGCGCCCTTTGTTCCCACTAGGGAAGAAGATACTTCTGACTTTGAAAATCCTGACGTCATCGTGGTACTGTCTGAAGCCTTTTGGGACCCGACCAAACTGGAAGGCGTGACCTTCTCTGATGATCCGCTGAAAAATTACCGCGCCATTGCGGCAGAACATCCCAGCGGCGAAATGGTATCCTGTACCTTTGGCGGCGGCACCATCCGACCGGAATTTGAAATCCAATCCGGCATGTCCACCAGCACACTGCCCTCCGGCAATATGCCTTATCAGCAGTATTTAAAGGAAAAAACATTCGCTTACGCACAGCTGTTCAAAAGTCTGGGATACGACACTTTGGGCGTTCATACCTACCAGAAAACATTCTATGAACGTGACCGGGCTTATCCACTCATGGGCTATGATGATTTTCTGGGTGAAAACGACATGCACGCAGAACTCCATTGGAACAGCGGTCCTTATATCACTGACCAGACCATTGCAGAAGAAATCATTTATCAGCTGGAACAGCCCCACGAAACAGGTCTGTATCTGACTGCCATCACTATGGAAAACCATAGTCTGTATACAGATAAATTTGATTCTTCTGACTGGGACATTAAAGTCAGCGGGGATAACCTGTCTGAACAGGAAGTGATTTCCCTTCAGAACTATGCAAAAGGTGTCAGCGATTCCGATGCGGCACTGGGTATGCTCTATGATTACATCATGCAGAGAGAAAAACCCACAGTACTGCTCTGGTACGGCGACCACCTGCCTACACTGGGGGATAATTTCACACCTTACACGTCCACAGGCACCATCCATGCGGATAAAGCTGCAGAATGGACAGACGAAGAAAAATACACCATGTTCTGCACACCTTATGTGATGTTTGCCAACTACGACACCGGCAACGACTATCGTGCGGAAGACCAGCAGGTTTCTCCTTATCTGCTGCCGGCACTGCTCTGCGATTACATCAACGCACCTGCTTGCCTGCAGACCAATTTCCTGCTTCATGTATACGAAACCTGCCCTGTTATGAGTCCTTATTACAATCTCTATACACCTGGAACCACAGCGGAAGAACATGAAGAACTCCAGAAACTCCATCGTTATCTGACTTATGATGAACTCATTGGAGAAAAATATCTGGATAAAATGCAAGGATTTGAATTTTAATCACGAATTATGCAAAAGCACCTGACAGAAAATCTGTCAGGTGCTTTTGTGTTTCGCATTATTTATTTAGGATTGAAGGAAATTGTATCTTAAATCACTTCTTTGATGGAGCGCCAGCGGGGAGCCACTTTTTCCCGTTTTTCCTTGTCCAGCACTTCCACATTGCATTCTTCCAGCTTTTCTTCCGCCTGGTCTTTTTCCTCTGTACGGATTGCCCAGTGGATCAGGAAGGACAAACCTGCTCTTAAAACAATGATGCAGCCAACCAATGCGATTTCAGAAAACTCACGTACGATAACTGTCCGCAGGATTTCGCCGCCCAGCTTGAATTCCAGCGCCATAGCCATAGCACGGCACAGTTTCACGCGGGTATGGGGATCTCCCTTGATATAGTTCATGGTAGCGCGCAGGGCGCCTGCCAGCAATACCAGTACGCCAATCAATTCCAGCAAAATGATGGAATATTCAATCAGTTCTCTCATCAAATGGTGCAGCACTTCTGTCATATAAGCATTTCCTCCTCTTATCGTTCCATTATCTTTTCTTATATAGAATCTTAACAGAATCTTTATGCCATGTAAATAAAAATATTCATTTTTCCAAAATTTCTTGCATATTATCAGAAAACCCTACCATTTTAAAGGGATATTCCCGTGCAAATTGTATGTCACACTTTAAAAATCCGCCAATTCCTTTTTTGTTGTCTGACATGCTGTAATTTTTGTTGTTTTTCCAGCATTTTCGCACATGTTTTGCAGTTTTTTCGCTTTTCGAAAAAGGTTCTTTCAAATTCCTTAAGTTAGCTGTAAGTTTCTATTCACAAATTGGACACATTTTCCCGATATACTATAGGAGAAGTCAAAAGGACGCCCCCTTTTACTTCCCGCCTGAGGTGATTTCCCCGAGTTGCCTCAGGCACCCCTTCCCAAAAGCTAATTTCCAAATTATTTGTAAACATAGAACATACCCCTCCCCTTACTCGATGCAGAAACATCGAACATGAAAAGGCTCTCAATAATGAGAGCCTTTTTTCTTGCAAAAAAAGAAATTGCTTGTTACACTGAAGATAATCAATCCGAAAGCGGTGAAATCAATATGACACGAGACTATGAAACCATATTTGCAGAAAATTTTTCTTTCTGGGAGCATCTGACAGAAGATCAGAAAGACATGCTCTGCCGCAGTGCCACACTGGCTACCTATCCCAAAGGGGTCAACCTGCACAACGGCATCGAAGAATGCGCTGGTCTGCTTTACATCAAATCTGGGCAGCTGCGGGCATATCTGCTTTCTGAAGATGGGCGGGAAGTTACCCTTTACCGCCTCTACCCCGGGGATATCTGCATCCTTTCCGCTTCCTGCGTATTGGACGCCATCACTTTTGACGTTTCCGTGGATACGGTGGAAAAGTCAGAAATCCTCACCGTCAGCGCTTCCGCTTTTCATAAGCTGATTACAGAAAATATCTATGTAGAAGCATGCAGCTATCATATGGCAGCAGACCGTTTTTCCGACGTTATGTGGGCCATGCAGCAAATCCTTTTCATGGCCATGGACAAACGACTGGCAATCTTCCTGACAGACGAAATGGCAAAAACAAAGTCTGATGAAATCCATATGACACAAGAACAGATTGCCAAGTACATGGGCACCGCCAGAGAAGTGGTCACCCGTATGATTAAGTATTTTGCCGAGGAAGGCATTGTGGAAACCTTCCGGGGCGGTATCCGCATTCTGGACAAAAAGAAACTGCGGTCTTATCTGTAAACGAAAAACAGAGCGGTATAAAACCGCTCTGTTTTTATGTTGTAGGAGAATCATTTTGTTGAGGAATGCCACAGGCGCCATTGCATCTGTGCTTCGCCTTACAGATGGTCTGGGTCATGGTTCCCATAGGACAGTATACACACCAAGAACGTGGTTTATACAAAATCATGGTAATGAGTCCCAAGACGGTGGATGTGAGCATCACGCTGTAAAAACCAAAGGCAAACTGCGCTACCCAAGGTGTTACGGCTGTACCGTCATACGCCCAATTCCAAGGCAGTTTGATGGTCCAAAGGAGTGTGACCACTTCTTTCAAATCTCTTGTGCCTTCGAATACCAGATAGGTGCTGAAAAGCATATTGAAAAACATGATGAAAAAGAAAATCAAAAATCCATAACGGAACCATTTGCTCCGCAGGAATTTGGGAATATCTTTTTTCCGGGAAAGTCCCAGCTTGTTGCCCAGCAGGTCAAAGAGCTGCCCTCTGCCGCAGAATTTATTGCAGTACATTTTATCCCCACCAAAAATGGCAATGAGCAACGGGATGAAGAAGCACAGCAGCCCAATCCATGCAAAGAGAATATTGAAAAATCCTAAAATCAAATAAGTCGCGGAAACAATCCATAAATAGTCATACCATTTTTTCTTCTTTGTCATGGTGTCACCTCCTGCATTTCAATAACGGATGCGGGACAGGCCGCGGCGCATCTGCCACAGCCCACACATTTCGCGCTGACATCTGCGTAAAGTCCTTTATAAACAGAAATAGCGCCCACTGGACAGACCTTCACGCAGGTACCGCAGGCAACACATTCTTTGATTTGTACATTTGCTTTTCTTTTTGCCATGATATTTCCTCCTGTTGTTTGATCTGTAACCAGTATACACCATGGCGTTTTCTTCTTCCGTGATGGAGTCACATAAAAAAACGGATAAATCCAAAGCAAATTTCCCTTAAGAAAACATATCAAATATCATCTAAAAATAAAAACGCTGAAATCTTCTGTATATAACATAAAGATTTCAGCGTTCTTTGTTTTCTTGTGAAGATGCTTCAAAGATTTATCCGTTTCTTATTTCTCTGCTTAAGCTTTTCGCCAGATAGAAGGCGAGAACAGCATAATCATAGGGAAAATTTCCAGTCGTCCAAAGAGCATGTCCAAACTCAGCACGATTTTTGAAAAGTCCGAGAACAAAGAGAAATTCTCCACAGGACCTACCAAGGACAAACCTGGACCTACATTCCCCAAGGTGGTGATGACCGCCGTGATGGATGTAGTAAAGTCATAATTGTCTATGGAAACCAGTATAAAGGAACCAAAGAGCAGCATCACATAAGTGATGAAATACCCCGTTGTGCCTTGAATGGTTTCGTCACTGACACGCTGTCCTTCCAGTTTGATGATATTGACGGAACGTGGATGAACAATATGCCGAATTTCCCGCAGTGTCAGTTTCAGCAAAATGATAAAACGGGAAACCTTGATACCGCCGCCAGTGGAGCCGCCGCAGGCACCCAGCATGGTCAATACCACCAGAATGGTCTTTGACAGTTCCGGCCATTCTTCGTAGTTTGCCGTAATAAAGCCTGTGGTACTGGTGATAGTTGCTACCTGGAACACCGCATGACGGAATGCGCTTTCCAGTGTGGGATACAGGTGAACGATATTGGCAGTAATCACCGCTGTGGAAATCCCCACAATAACCAGATAATACCGCAGTTCTTCGTTTTTGAACACCGCTTTGAAATCCCGCACCAAAAGCAGGTAAAACATATTGAAGTTGATACTGAACAGCAACATGAAAATGGTAATCACATATTCAAAATATGGACTGTTATAAGCAGCGATACTGCTGTTTTTGATGGAGAAACCACCAGTACCCGCAGTGGAGAGGGCATGGTTGACGCTGTCAAAAAGAGGCATACCGCCTGCAAACAACAGAATCATTTCCAATATGGTCAATACGATGTAAATGCCATACAGAATTTTTGCTGTGGATTTGATCTTCGGTACCAGCTTGCTGACAACTGGTCCAGGGGCTTCTGCCTTCATCAGGTGCATGGAACGTTCATCCCCCAAAGGTACAATGGCAAGGACGAATACCAGAATCCCCATACCGCCGATCCAGTGGGTAAAGCTGCGCCAGAACAATATGCTCATGGGCAGACCTTCGATTTCCGAAAGAACCGTTGCCCCTGTTGTGGTAAAACCGGATACGGTTTCAAAAAGACAATTGACAATGCCATCAATGGCACCACTCAAATAAAAAGGCATTGCACCGAAAATGGACATCACAATCCAGGAAAGAGCAACAATGACAAAGCCTTCTCTGCCGTAAATTCTTTTATTCTTCGGTGCGAAATGCTTCATGGCTGTCCCGATGACCAAAAGCAGTATGATGGTAATCAGAAAAGCCCGTAATTCGTTTATTTCCCCTTTATACAACGCAAGCAGCGCCGAAATAGACATAAGCAAGCCTTCTGCCTGCATAATATTGCCTAAGATATAGGCCATCATTTTATAGTTCATAATACTTCCTACCCTATCAGTTTCTGCTGGATTTCCCGCAAATCGCTCAAATGACGTCCTGCTGTGACGATGATAACGTTATCGCCGATCTCAATGGTGTCATTCCCGCCAGGAATGATAATTTTGCCATCACGAATGATGGTTGCCACCAGTACGTTTTCTTTTGTCTTGAGGTTTTTCAGCGGTACCCCAACAACACCGGATTTTTCCCTTACTTTAAATTCCACCGCTTCTACCTGCTCATTGATGAGATGGTGCAGGGTTTCCACATTGCTGCTGCCCACAGAGTTCTGCATGGCACGGACATAGCGGACAATGTTGTTTGCCGCAATGGCTTTGGGTGAAATAAAGCTATCAATATCCATTTTATCCAGAATTTCCGTAAAGGAAAGTTTATTGATCTTCACAATGACCTTTGCAACCTTCATTGCCTTGGCGTAAAGCCCAACAATGATGTTTTCTTCGTCCATACCAGTCAGCGTTACCAACGCATCTGTTTTTTCCAGACCCTCTTCCTGAAGGACTTCCTTATCTGTACCGTCTGCATTGATGATGACCGCTTCCGGCAGCATTTCGCAAAGGTATTCACAGCGGGCTTTGTCCCGTTCGATGATTTTCACCCGAACTTTGATGGAAATCAGTTCCTTTGCCAGATAATAAGCCAAACGGCTGCCACCGATGATCATAACGGTGCGGGCACGGTTACGGAACAGCCCCAATACACGGAAGAACCGTTCAATCTCAATATGTTCCGCTGTGATATGGATACGGTCACCGCTATGGAGCACAAAATCCCCAGAAGGAATGATGACTTCATCTTCTCGCTGTACCACACAAATCAGGATTTTTACCTGAAATTCTTTGTATAACGCCCACAAAGGCATACCATCCAGTACGCTGTTTTCCGGCACTTTCAAGCCTACCAGTTCCACACGTCCCCTTGCAAAAGGTTCGATCTGCAATGCGGACGGGAAGCGCAGCAAACGGGAAATTTCCTGTGCTGCCGCTGATTCCGGGTTAACTGCCATACTCAGCCCCAGTTCTTCTTTCAAAAGGTTAATCTGAGCAAAGTATTCGGGATTACGGACACGAGCAATGGTATGTCTTGCGCCCAATTTTTTCCCAATGAGGCAGCACAGCATGTTCACTTCATCGGCGGAAGTTGCCGCAATGAGCAGATCCGCTTCCGGCACCCCTGCTTCTTTTTGCAGCGCCGCACTGCATCCGTTGCCTTCCACACAAATAATATCCATGGTATTGCCCGCGTTTTCCAATGCGGTGGCGTTGCTGTCTATGATGATGATATCATGACCTTCGGTGGACAGCTGGGCTGCGACTGTACTGCCGACCTTACCGTCCCCTACAATTACAATATGCATAGTATCCTCCCTTGCTCTGCGCCCTGCGCAAAGTTTCCTATCTTTTCATACATTTGCCACTATCTTAACATCTTCCCCACGCAATTACAAGACAGATTCCGCTAAAAAACCGTCAACGCCTTGTCTTTTGCCGTCTTCCTGTCCAAAAAATCATAACCACGCCTAAAAGACGTGGTTTGCACTAGCCCTATAAGGGCTTATTAAGAGCCAGCGCCTAAATGACGCTGGCTTTCACTTCGTTCAAGCCTTGGTGGTATGATTATCTGCTACCCTT